>JBDTIO010000408.1:0-2634 GCA_039936375.1 Caldimonas sp.
TCTGCGTGAGCGGGTTCTCCTCGCCGTCCATGACGCCGGTCTGCAGGGCCACGAACACTTCGGAGAGCGCCATCGGTGACGGGCTGGCGCCGTAGGCCTGGAACATCTTCACCCGCCACTTGCCCGCGGGAACGCGCAGCTTCATGCCTTGCAGGTCGGCCGGCTTGACGATCGGCCGGACGTTGTTGGTGATCTGGCGAAATCCGTTCTCCCAGACCGCGAGCAGCTTGTAGCCCTTCGCCTCGGCGAGCGGTTCGAGCGTCGGCCAGACGATCGCCGCCTCGATCTTCTTCATGTGCTCTCGGTTCTTCACGAGGTACGGCATCTCGAACATGCCAAAGGCCTCGACCTCCGATGACATCACCGTCGACGGCAGGGCGAAGTCGAGCGTGCCGAGGCGGAGTTTCTGCATCATCTCGCGGTCACCGCCGAGCTGGCTCGAGCCGAACACCACGACCTTGTACTTGCCGCCGAGCTTTTCGTTGGCGCGCCTGGCGAATTCGTTGGCCGACAGCTCGAACAACGAGCCGGGGCCGCCGACGTGACCGAGCTTGAGCTCGGTCTGCGCCGCCGCCGGCCATGCGACGAGCGCCGAGACGGTGGCGATGGTGGCGAGAAAAGCGTTGCGCCAGAAGGTCATGGTCCTGTCTCCATCGTATGGTCTTGTCTTGCGGCGCGAAGGAACAGGTGCGATCAGGCCGCGGCGCGCAGGGGTTCGCGCGCCGGATGCGAAGCGAAGAAGTCCATCGCCGTCTGGACGCCGCCGCCGGCGAGGGCGACGCCCGCGAGCTTGAGCCCCATCTCGACCCCGGCGAGGGCCGCGAGCAGCGTGAGATCGTTGCTGTCGCCGAGGTGGCCAATGCGAAACATCCGGCCCTTCACCTTGCCCAGGCCGGTGCCGAGAGACAGGTCGAAGCGGTCGTGGATGAGCTTGCGGACGAGGTCGGCGTCGACCCCCTTCGGCGTGACGACACCGGTCAGCACCGGCGACTGGACGCTCGCGTCGGCGCACTGAATCGGCAGGCCCCAGGTGCGGACTGCGGCGCGCACGCCTTCACCCCATCGTCGATGCCGGGCGAACACCGCGTCGAGCCCTTCCCCGAGCAGCATGTCGAGCGACTCGCTCAGGGCATAGAGCAGGTTGGTGTTCGGGGTCGACGGCCAGTAGCCTGCCTTGTTCATCTCGACGATCTCGTCCCAGGCCCAGAACGCCTTGGGCAGCGTCGCCGACCGGCTCGCGGCGATCGCCTTCGGCGAGAGGGCGTTGAAACCGATGCCCGGCGGCAGCATCAGGCCCTTCTGCGAGCCGCTGATGCCGACATCGACGCCCCATTCGTCGTGCCGATAATCGGCGCAGACGAGGCCCGAAATGGTGTCGACCAGCAGCAGGGCCGGGTGCTTCGCCGCGTCGATGGCGCGGCGCACGGCGAAGATGTCCGAGGTGGTGCCGGTGGATGTCTCGTTGTGCACGACGCAGACAGCCTTGATGGCGTGCCCCGCATCGGCGCGCAAACGCTGCTCGATCAGGGTGGCATCGACGCCCTGCCGCCAACTCGACGGCAGGCCGGTCGGCTCGTCGGTGCCGGGAACAGCCAGGAACTCGGGTGCGAGGCCGAGGCGCAATGCCATCTTGTGCCAGAGCGACGCGAAGTGGCCGGTCTCGAACATCAGGACCGCATCTCCCGGGCTCGTGACGTTGACCAGTGCCGCTTCCCAGGCGCCGGTGCCGGAGGCCGGATAGATCACGACCGGATGCCGGGTCTTGAAGACCTGCTGCATGCCCGCGAGCACCTTCTTGCCGAGCACCGCGAACTCTGGGCCGCGATGGTCGATGGTGGGCAGACTGAGGGCGCGCAGGATCCGGTCGGGCACGGGACTCGGCCCAGGGATCTGCAGGAAGTGGCGGCCACTCGGGTGCTTGTCGAGCGAAATCATGGAGGTCTCCGTGATCGGCCAGTTTTGCATGCAAAACTCGCTTGTCAAGCCTCGCTTCCTCTATGATCCCTGTCACCGTTGCCACTGCTTTTGCATACAAAACTTGCCAATGGCTCGCGTCGTCGCCCTGCCCGGCCGTGTCCTGCACCAGCAGGTCGGCACGCGCCTGCGCCAGCTGATTGTCGAGGGCGCGATCGAGCCGGGCAGGAAACTCAACGAACGCGCCCTCGCCGAGCAGCTGCGCGTCTCGCGCACGCCGTTGCGCGAGGCGATCAAGATGCTCGCCGCCGAGGGTCTGGTCGAGCTGCTGCCGAACCGCGGCGCCGTGGCGGCGCAACTCTCAGCCGCCGCCATTGCCGACAACTTCGAAGTCATCGCCGGCCTCGAAGGCCAGTCCGGCGAACTCGCCGCGGCGCGCATCACCGACGAGGAGCTGAACGAGATCCGCGCCGTGCATTTCGAGATGCTGGCCGCGCATGCGCGGCGTGACCTGCCGACCTACTACCGGTTGAACGCGACGATCCATGACCATATCAATGCGGCCGCCCGCAACCCGGTACTGACCCATACCTACCGCACCGTGAACGCGCGGCTGCAGGCACTGCGCTTCCGTTCCAATTTTGACGAGGGCAAGTGGAACCGTGCGGTTCAGGAGCACGACCGCATGATCGAGCTCCTCGTCGCCCGCGATGGCACGCG
>JBDTIO010000409.1:0-2627 GCA_039936375.1 Caldimonas sp.
TGGCGCTCGAAGTGCAGGCCGCTCGGCGTGATGATCCCGAACAGCGACTGCAGCGGGCAGAACGACACCGACGCCTGGGCCACCTGGGTGAGACCGGGGCTCGGCCGACGCTGGATGTTCTTCTCCCACTTCGAGGGCGAGCCGTAGCCGGTCAACGCGACGGGCAGGCCGAGGCCCTTCGAATGCGCGGGAAGCTCCAGGATGTTCGGGTCGCCGTCGCCGCTCGTCGGGGCCGCCGAGGCGGCCGTGCCCGCGCCCATCGCCAGGGCGGCACCCATGAAGCGGCGGCGCGCCCGCCGCGCACGCTCGACGTCGCCCGCTTCAAGCGTATCTTCGGGTGCCTTGCGCAGGCGCCCCGACATGCGGCTTTCGGTCGGATCCATCGTCGGTTGCGCGCTAGCGCAGCTCCTCGATCAAGCCCTTGACGCTGCGCCGCAGTTCCTTTTTCTCGTCGAGCTCCGAAGAGACGCGCACGCAGACGGCCCGGCACATGTCGGTCAGGGTGGAATCGGCGACGCCGTAGTAGACCAGCGCGCCGTCGCGGCGGCGGCGCAGCGCGCCCATCCGGTACATCAGGTTCAGGTGGCGCGACGCGTTGCTCTGCGTGAGGCCGGTGTCGTCGACGATCTGGCTCACGGTGCGCTCTTTCTGGCAGACCGCATGCAGGATGCGCAGCCGGGCCGGCTCCGACAAGACGAGGAAGTAGCGGGCGACCGATTCGAAGACCGCGCCCATCTCGTCCGTCGCCCCATCGTTGTTCGCCATGATGAAACTCTATGCGCATGTGCTCATATGTGCATAGGTATTTGTCCTGCCTTGGCGTGGGCCGGCGCGCGGTCGTCTAATGGCGCATGGAAGACTTGCCCCTGCCGAACCGCCTCGAGGCGCGGCCCGGCGGCATCGAGATCGTGCTGTTCTCGCAGGCCGACTGCGAGTTCTGCGCCGAGATCCGCGAGAACTACCTGCGCCCGCTGCTGGCCGAGCGCCGTTCCGCAGTCGCCGTCGCCGAGTCGCGCATCGACGCCGATGGGCCGATCCGGAACTGGCGCGGCCGCGAGACAACGCAACGATCGTTTGCTGCCGACAACGACGTGCATTTCGCGCCGACCGTGATGTTCTTCGACAGGCGGGGCCGCTCCCTGGCGCCACCGATCGTCGGCCTGTCGAAGGACTTCTTCGGCATCTATCTCGAGCAGCGGATCGCCGCCGCGCTGGCCGCTGCCCGCGCGACGGACAATCGGCCCTAGCCCGACTTCAAGGAGAGATCGATGAATCCGACATCCCGCCGCCTTTTCGCGCTGACCACCGGCCTGGCCGCGGCCGGCGCCGTGCTTCCCGGAACGAGCGCGGCCGCCGGTCCGGGGGCGCAGAAGAACAAGGTCGTCTTCCAGGTGAGCGACGCCGAGCCGGCGAAATGGAACCTCACGCTCAACAATGTGCGCAACTTCCAGACCGAGTTGCCCGACGACGAGAGCGATCTCGAGGTCGTCGTCTACGGGCCCGGCATCGCCATGCTGAAGGGCGACTCGTCGGCCGCGCATCGCGTCGCCGAGGCGCTGAAGAACGGCGTCAAGGTTGTCGCCTGCGAGAACTCGATGCGCAACGCGAAGCTCGTCTACGCCGACATGTTGCCCAACATCGGCTTCGTTCCGGCCGGCGTGGTCGAGCTCGTGAAAAAGCAGCAGCAGGGCTACGCCTACATCCGTCCCTGACGGCGGCCCGCGCCGTTGCAAGCGGGCGCCGCCGGCGTCCCGTACATTGGCGGCCGGACCTTTCCCGAGCGACACCTCTTGACCGAAGCAGATTTCCACCACACGACGGTGCTCGTTCTGGCCCTCGGCTTCGCGATCGGCCTCGTCTTCGGCGCGATCGGCCAGCGCACTCGCTTTTGCACGATGGGCGCGATCACCGACATGGCGGTGATGGGCGACGCGACGCGGATGCGGATGTGGCTCGTCGCCGCCGGCACGGCGGTAATCGGCTTCAACGCCTTGGCAGCGTTTGGCCTTGTTCGCGCCGCCGACAGCATCTATGCCGCGCCGCGCCTGCTCTGGCTGTCGGCGATCGTCGGCGGCGTGATGTTCGGCTTCGGCATGGTCCTGGCCTCGGGCTGCACCAGCAAGAACCTGATGCGCGCCGGCACCGGCAACCTGAAGGCGCTGGTGGTGCTGCTCGTCGTCGCCTTCGCCGGCTTCGCCACGCTGAAGGGGGCCACGGCGATTGTTCGCGTCGAGTGGCTCGACAGCGTGCACGTCGATCTCGCCGGCGGCCAGGATCTGCCGCACGTGCTGGAGCGGCTCACCGGCATGGCGGCCCGGCCGCTCGCGGCCACGCTCGGCCTCGTGCTCGGCGGGGCGCTGTTGCTTGCGGGTGTCGTGCCGCGCGAGACGCGCAACGCGGAACTCCTGCTCGGCGGCCTCGGCATCGGCGGGCTGGTCGTCGCCGCCTGGTACGTCTCGGGCGTGCTCGGCTTCGTCGCGGAGAACCCGACGACGCTCGAGCCGACGTTCGTGGCGACCAACTCGCATCGCATGGAAGGGCTCAGCTTCGTCTCGGCCGTCAGCTATGCGGCCGACTACGTGCTCTTCCTCAGCGACGCGTCGAAGGTGCTGACGCTGGGCATCGTC
>JBDTIO010000410.1:0-3834 GCA_039936375.1 Caldimonas sp.
TCAGCTTCACCGACTGCAACCACGGGCGTGTCGACTTCGTCTCGACCTACGGCGGTTACGGCACCAATCACATGGACCTGTCTCGCCTGACCCAACCTGCTGGCCTCGCCTGTCCGTGATGACGGGATGGCAATCTGAGGAAGCTCATCGATATCATCACCGTGCGCAACGCCATTCACCCGCAGCGAACGCTCCGTTTCGCGCTGCTGGATCCGCAACTGAATCGTGACGTCTGCTCGACGCACCTTCACGATTTGGATGCATGCTCTGGGAACGTGTCACCGACAAGCGAGTCTGGACAATGAGCGACGTATCGATTGATCGCGACCACGCGGCGCGTAGACGGCAACTCGATGCCGATGCCGCCGCGCGCGAACTTGATTGCCTGCGTCGAGTCGGAAAGGGCGATCGCGCATCGCTGAATCATCTGTATCTGGATTACCACCGACGCCTGGCCCATTTCCTTGGGCGATACACGCGCCGCATCGACCTCATCGATGAAATCATCAACGAAACACTATGGATTGTGTGGAACGGCGCGTGTGAATTTCGGGGGGATTCCAAAGTTTCCACATGGATTTTCGGTATCGCATACCGCTGCCTGATGAAGGCACTCCGCGATGGGCCGGCACCGCCCGCTTCTTCCGAGCCCGATCCACGGGACGTTGTTTCTGAAAACGTCATGTTCGACACTGGCGAGAGTGCGCAGCGCGAGTTGCGCGATTGGCTCGATCACGGACTGAAGCTGCTTCCGGTCGAGCAGCGAATGACCATCGAGCTTGCCTACTACGTCGGGCAATCGTGCGAGGAAATCGCCACGATCATGAGTTGCGCCGTGGGGACGGTGAAGGCCCGCATGTTTCATGCGCGGCTGCGACTGCGCAATACGCTGCCGGCGCTCGGCGGTGACACTCCAACCAACACACATTCGGCACAGGCATGAGCACCGTTATGGACATTCATTCCCTCTCCCATCGCCAGACTTGGGATTTGATCCCGTGGGTGGTCAACGGCAGCGCAACGGCAGCAGAGTGTGGGCAAGTCGAGGAACACCTGCGCAACTGCGTCGACTGCCGCGATGAGTATGCGTTCCAGAGTCTGCTGCATGCTGGAATGACCTCGAATCCGAAAGCGGAACTTGAGCCGCGACCGGACCTCGAGCGATTGCTGGCGCGAATCGACAGTGACGCAGAGGGTGATCCAGCCCTCGCTGCGACGGCCGACGCAACCCGACAATCATCCGGCTGGCGCCGCCAACCACCTGGCCTGCGCGGCAAATCCAGATGGATGCGCTACGGAACCCGAGCGCTCGCCGCCGTGATCATCGGGCAAGCCGTGGGCTTGGTATTCCTCGGCGCGCTGCTGCTGGGACATGACCGATCGCCGGATTCGGCCGCACGCTACGTAACCCTGAGTCAAACCAGCGCGGCTGCGGGCATGGCGACGATCCGCTTCGTGCCCGAGCCGACACTGAGCGTGGCTGCGCTGCAGACCATTCTCGACGATGCGAATGTGCGGATCGTCGAAAGCAATCGGGGCAGCTCGATTTATGGGCTCGCGCCGGATCTGGATTCGCAGGCCGCTGAAACAGCGGATGCACGCACCGAAACCGCGACGAGGACAGCCCTCGCCATTGCCCGCCTGCGGGCGCAGCAGGGCGTGTTGCTTGTCGAGCCGATCACCTCGCCAGCGGCCGGCTCCCGGTAGGTCGCCATGTCAACGCGCACGTCTCGATGCTTAGCCATGGCGAGATTGAGGGTTGGCGCATGGGTTACTGTGTGGATGCTGCTGGGCTGTGCCGCTGGTTCGCCGAGCGGAGTCGTCGCCGCAACCGCTGCCCCGGCGACGCCCCCACGCATGATCATCGTGGCCGTGGCGGACCAGCCCGATCCGTTGCCTGCGGCGGGCTCGACGCCGCGCGGCTATGGTGGTTTGCCAAGCTACACCGGCGGCGACCGCGCCTCCTCTGCAGCAGCAAAACTGGCGCGCGACTATCGCTTGCGTGAAGTTTCCGCATGGACGATTGATCCATTGCGACTGCGCTGCATGCTTTATGAAATTCCCGCAGCAACGGATCGCCAGGACATACTCGCGCGACTGCAGCACGACGACCGCGTGCGCCTCGCACAGCCGCTGCAAAGCTTCGATACCTTTGGCGATCCGGAGCTCGGCGCCCACAGCGCCCTCGTGCCCGCTCAAGCCCCCGGATACAACGACCCCTACGTCGGGCTGCAGCACGGTTTCTCCGCAATCGGTGCGGGCGACGCACAACACTGGGCCAGCGGCGCTGGGGTTCGGGTTGCACTGATCGATACCGGCGTGGACGCAAGACATCCTGATCTCGCGGGCCGGGTCACGGCGCAGCATGATTTCGTGACGAATGCCCCCAACGCTCCGGACTTCGACCGGCACGGCACGGAGGTCGCTGGAGTCATCGCAGCAGACGCCAACAACGGGATCGGCATTGTCGGCATCGCACCCGGCGTACACATCCTTTCATATCGGGCGTGCTGGCCGGCGCAAGCCAACGCGAGCGCGGCGCGCTGCGATACCTTCACCCTTGCGCAGGCCCTGAGCGCAGCCATCGAGTCCGGGGCCAACCTCATCAACCTCAGCCTGGGCGGTCCGAGCGATCCACTGCTTGAGCAATTGGCCGGCTACGCAGTCAAACATGGTGCGATCATCGTCGGTGCGGTGCCGCCGAATGGACGTATGGACGGCTTTCCCGTCGATGTGCCCGGGGTCATCGCGGTGACCAGTGCCGAAGACCCGCAACCGCCTGGTGCCGCCGTCCTTGCAGCACCTGGCCGCAACATCCTGACCCTTGAGCCCGGCGGTCATTACGACTATGCATCGGGCAGTTCGCTCGCGACCGCACATGTAACAGGAGCGATCGCGCTGCTGCTCCAACTCAACCACCGCCTGGATGCGCGCGTATTGTTCGCGGCGTTGAAAGGATCGCAATCGGAGTTGGATGCGCCGATCAATGTTTGCGTAGCAATGGTGGTGCTGGCCCCGGCCCGCGGCGCCTGCACGACGATGGTTGCACGATCGGATTTGGGCCGTGCGGCGCGTTGACGACCGCCAACCAGAGGACGGCGAGCCATGCCGAAAATCGAGTCTGGTCAGCGGTGCGCGCTGGTCGCGGTCTTTGGTCTGCCTCGGAGCCCTGTCTTTTCTTGTCGCGGGTCTCGCTTTGCCTGGATCGACATCTGCCCGACAAAACCGCGACGACCTTGCGCGCTCGTTACCCTCGACCAATCTTTCCAACGACGATGTCCATGCGAGCACGGCGACCTTGCTTCCCGCGCCCGGTTTCGCGAACGCGAAAGTCGCGCACAACCCGAATGCACCCGATGCGACGCCGGTCGGCGAAAAGACCTGCATCGCCTGCCACCAACTCGAAAGCGACCACTTCACCCACACCCTGCATGCGCTCGGCCTGCATGCGGCGAACAAGGCGGACGACTCGATTCCGGTCTGCGAGACCTGCCACGGCCCGGGTTCGATGCACGCCCAGGCACCGCTGACGAAGGGTTCGATCATTGGCTTCACCAAAGACTCCGGCACACCGATCGCGGTGCAGACCGGCACCTGCCTGACCTGCCATGAAGGCGGCCCGCGCGACCACTGGGCCGGCTCGGTGCACCAGCGCAACGGCCTGTCGTGCAGCGACTGCCACAACCCGATGGCGAAGTTCTCGACCGAAGGCCTGATGGCCAAGGCGTCGATCAACGACACCTGCGCGCAATGCCACCAGGACATCCGCCTGCAGTTCAACCGCCGTTCGCACATGCCGCTGCCGGAAGGCCAGATGAGCTGCGACGACTGCCA
>JBDTIO010000411.1:0-8546 GCA_039936375.1 Caldimonas sp.
TTCTCAGTCGCGACGAAGTCACGCACTTTCTCGATTCGGTCTACAACCTGAAGCACCGAACGATTCTGATGACCGCCTATGCGGCAGGCCTGAGGGTCTCGGAAGCCACCAACCTGAAGGTGACCGATATCGACAGCCGGCGGATGACGATCCGCGTCGATCAAGGCAAGGGCAACAAGGACCGCTACGTCATGCTCTCGCCGCGATTGCTCGAAGCACTTCGCGCCTACTGGAAGGCGGCGCATCCCAAGACCTGGCTGTTCCCGGGCGACATCCCCGACCATCCCATCACGCGCGATGCCGTCGGCCAGGCCTGTTCGAGGGCACGCAGCGCCTCGGGTATCGCCAAGCCGATCACGCCGCACTCGCTGCGGCATGCGTTTGCGACCCACCTCCTGGAGGACGGCACTGACGTGCGTCGGATCCAACTGCTGCTGGGTCACCGGAGTTTGGCGACAACCTCACGCTACCTGAAGATCGCAACGTCCACCGTCTGCGCCACCACCAGCCCGTTCGATCTGCTGCCCAAGACCGAGCTGCCAACCGCCGCACCGCCGCCGCCCGCCGTCTTCTGAAGGGCCGCGGTGCGAGCCCGCGGGCTCGAGGTGGCGGATATCTTCCGCCAGATCGGGCCGGCCTATCGTCAGGACCAAGTTGACGCGCTCAGCCGCGGACAGCTCCGTGCTATGCGCGACATTGAGCGCTGTCGCACGGCCGCGCTCGGCGGCCACGTCGAGCAGTGCGACGACTGCGGGCACCAGCGTGTCTCCTTCAACAGCTGCCGCAATCGCCACTGCCCGAAGTGCCAGTCGCTGGTGCGGGCGCAATGGCTCGAGGACCGGCAGGCCGAAGTCTTGCCGGTCCAATACTTCCACGTCGTCTTCACCGTGCCGCAGGAAGTCGCCGCGATCGCCTACCAGAACAAGGCGGTCGTCTACGACATCCTGTTTCGGGCGACGGCCGAGACCTTGCGCGTCATCTCCGCTGACCGCAAGCACCTGGGCGCCGAGATCGGCTTCATCGCGATCCTGCACACCTGGGGCCAGAATCTGATGCACCACCCGCATCTGCACTGCGTGGTGCCCGGCGGCGGCATCTCGCTCGACGGCGAGCACTGGGTCTGCTGTAAACCGGGCTTCTTCCTGCCCGTACGGGTGCTGTCGCGGCTCTTTCGGCGGCTCTTCCTCGAGCACTTGCACCGCGCGTTCGACGACGACGCGTTGCACTTCTTCAACGCGATGGCACACCTCCAAGATGCTGGAGCCTTCGCTGCCTATCTGGCGCCGGTGGCACGCGCCGAGTGGGTGGTCTATGCGAAGCCGCCGTTCGGAGGACCGCAACAGGTGCTCGCCTACCTCGGGCGCTACACGCATCGCGTGGCTATCGCCAACAGCCGACTGCTGAGCTTCGACGACGACGCGGTCGGCTTCGACTGGAAGGACTATCGCCACGAGTCAAAGCACAAGGTCATGCGGCTGGACGCGGGCGAGTTCGTGCGCCGCTTCCTGCTGCACGTCTTGCCGAGCGGCTTCCAACGGATCCGGCACTTCGGGCTGCTCGCCAATCGGTACCGCGAGGTCAAGCTGGCGCGCTGCCGCCAACTGTTGCAGGCACCCCCTCCGCCGCCGCCGAGCGACGCTGAGGACTATCGGGATCGATATCAGCGCCTGACGGGCCTGTCGCTGCGCGACTGCCCGCAGTGCGGGCGCGGTTTGATGGTGGGCATCGAATCGCTGCTACCCGCAGCGCAACCGCGGGGGCCGCCGTGCGTGGCATCGTGAATGCTCAGCCCAACCAAGTCCAACCCTTTGCTCTCGGCCTCGCGGCGCCCATCGCGAAGCGCCGGTCGTCAGTTGCGCGCCCATCGGCTTTGCGCCTGCGGAGTTGGTCTCGAACTCGTGGGCCGGCGAACTTGTATCACGCTGCGGCAGCCTTGGTGGTCCCGACTCGGGCCTGGACAAGCGGTTTCGCAACTCTTCGCGGCGCGTTCATCACCGACTTCCGACGCCGCAGCGGCATGTCGCGGTGATTCAATTCCCATAGCCTGCCACTGCCGAGCGGCGGCTTAGTCCAACGGGATCTTTAGCCTACCGATCGCGGGTGAAGCACCGCGACTCCGGCGCATGCCTGCGCGCCGCGCCCGCCAGGCTAAGACACTCTTCACTATGCAAAGCTTTGCATAGCGACCCATAACGGAGCTTCGTCGAGCCGGCTGGCCCGCTCGAAAGCCGCCACTCGCCCTGCGAGGGCGGACTGGCGCGCTGCGCGCGCGGCCTGCGGCTACGGCAGCCGCGCCAGCGCCTTCTTCGCGATCGCCTTGTCCATCTCGACCGCTTGCGGTCCTTTTGGCATGGTGACCCGTAGGATGAGCTTGCCCTTCATCGCGTAGACATCCGCCGAGCCTTCGGCATCGGCATTCGCGAATGCGTCCTTGCCGAGATCGGGCAGCGCGACCGGGTGGGCCCCGCCATTGCGGCGCTTCCATGCGGCGAGGTCGCCGTCGTGCAAGCGGACGCTGATCCAGCGCGGCCCGCTCGCGGTGGCATATTCGCAGGAGATATCGCCCGAGGCCGCATCTCCGGCCTTCGGCACGCCCTTTAAGGTGCCGACGATGGCCTGGAGCTCGGCCGCGGTGACGAGCGTGCAAGGATCCGGAACCCCAGGTGGCCCGCCGCCGGCGGCGAACGCGGTAGGCGAGGCGAGCAGCAGCAAGCCAACTCCCGACAGAACACGCATGAACAAACAACCCTGCATCCTCGACCGCATGGCGACTCCTCCTGGATTCGACTCGTGACGCGATGCCGTGACCTGAAGGCCATGACACGCATAGACGCAGCAGCATAGCGCGGCAATCGCGACGGCCGCGAGGCCGCTCGCACCTCCGGGGGAGGTTCGAAGCCGGAGACTTGCGGACTTGCCGTTACTCCAGCCGTCGGGCGGCGACTCCGATGTTATGTGCTTACGCTGTGACGTTCAGGGCGTCTTGGAGGAGCCTCTTTTGCCGCTGTCTTCTTGGCCGAGACTTACTGTTCGCGGTCAGCACCGACAGCGACCACTCGACACGGCGCGGACTGAGCGGCCGGTCTTCGAGGCGACGAGCTCAACATCTCGACCCAAAGCAGAAGGCGAGAGTAGCCACTTGACGATCCCGGAAGCGAACGTCCAAAAGGGCTCCTTGAACAGCGAGTTGCCCGGACACAAGCCAGACCGCTTTAGCACCTAGCTGCGGGTTGCGCGGATCGCTTCTGCGACGTTCGCTGCAAGCTTGGCGGGCTATGGCAAGCCTGCTTTCTTCCACTCCGGCAGAAAACGATTGTTGTAGTACCTCAAGAAGTCTGGCGCACTCCCCGTTGAAGGAGCATTGCTTTCGATTCCCTTCAGGTCCTGCTCGGTTGCCCGTTTGCGATATTCGGCAACGTAACGTGACGCGCTTTGCCTGTCGCCCTTGTTGGAGTACGCCATGGCCAGCCCCGAGTAGACCTCCTTGATCTCTGTGTTCAAGTCGACCGCCTTGAGCAGCCATTCGATTGCAGCATCGTCGTTCCCCATTGCCAGGTACGCACGGCCAAGGTTGTCAAAAATCAACTCGTTGCCTTTGGGATACAGGGACAAGGCTTGCTTGAAGAGCGGCATTGCTCGCTCCGGCTCGCCCATTTCCAGATAAAAGAGTCCGAAGTTGCCGTAGGCCGATGGGTTCTTAGGGTCCTTGGCAAGCTCTGCCTCGAGAGCGCGTCGCGCACCGTCGAAATCGTTGTGTTCCTGGGCGTAGAGGAAAATCGGAAGCTCGATCCCTCGACGACCCGGATCGATCGCCTTGACCCTGAGCGCCAGGTCTTTTGCGTCGGTGACCTGCCTGTCCCTTGCCAGGTCAGAGCTATCAATCCATTGGGCGTGGATCGCTAGCGTGACGGCCAGACCAGCCATCGCGTTGACGTTGTTCGGCTCCTGAGACAGCGCTTCGCGATACAGCCGCTCTCGCTCCAGAAAGTTCTCGATCGAGTACGGGCGGAAATCCAAGGCACGCGCACGCAGCATCAGATCGACAACCTGGGGTGCGCTTTTGCGTGTCTCGCTCTCTCTCGCGGCGACGATCACCATGCGTTCCCCAATGCTGTTGCCGACGAGAGCGGTTACCTGGTCCTGAAGCGCGAAGAGGTTCGAAAGGTCGCCCCTGAAAGTTTCGTTCCATAGCTGTGCGCCAGTCTTCGAGTCCACCAGCTGAGCGGTGACACGCACATCCTGGCCGCTCGCCAGCACGCTTCCATCGAGCACGAACCGTACCGAGGCGTCCTTTGCCACCTGCTGCACCGTCAGGCCTTTCCCCCTGTACGTGAAGGCGGTAGTCGCCGGCACGACGAAGGCATCGCGAATGCGTGACAAGTCGGCGGTGATGCTCGAGGTCAGCGCGTCGGCGATGTAAGCCTTTTTCTCGTCGCCGGTCTGATTGGCGAACGGCAAAACCAGAATGGAAAGCGGTGCCGGAGGCGAATCCGCGCGGGTCGTTTCATTGGGTGACGTGGCCCGCCCACTGGGGCCGAAATATCCGAAGAGCACCGTCGCCGACGCCACAACGGCCGCCCCTACGAACAAGACATTGCGTCTTACGAAAGGCCACTGCCACCATCGCCGCCTCGACGGCGCTGCAGCAGTTGCGGGCCGCTGGCCGTCCTGGCCAGGGCTCGCGGCCACCAGACGGTGCGCGCGAACCGGCTCCGGAATGTTCTTGAGCGAGTGATCGCCGAGGTCCTCGAAAAGCGTGGCCACCTTGCCGCGGACCGCAAGCCGAATCGACTCCGAAGCGACGATTCCGCCCGCGGGGGCAGCGCTCTGAAGCCTGGCGGCGACATTGACGCCGTCGCCGTACACGGAGCCGTCGGCCTTTTGCACCACGTCGCCCAGATGCAGCCCAAGGCGAAAGCGCAGGCGGCGGTCTTCCGCAATGGCACCGGCTCGTGTCTCGAGCTCGTGCTGAATAGCAAGAGCGGCTGCCGTCGCGCCAGCGGCGGTCTTGAAGATCGCCAGCACCGAATCGCCCGCGGTGTCGACGACGCGGCCGCCATTGGCGACGCTGATCGTCTGGAAGGTCCTCCGTGCCGTCTCAAGCGCTTCGATCGTTCCGCGAGCGTCGATAGACATCAGTCGCGAGTACGCGACAGCATCCGCGGCTAGGATGGCGGCGAGTCGAAGACGAAGCTCTGGGGGCCTCACGGGCTGATTTTGAACGAGTCCGGCGTTCTAACCAAACTTTGCCGAGCGATTGCCAGCGACGCTGCGCGACGTCTGCAGCAAGCATGGATGCGGCTCCGCTCGCAGCCGGTCGTCGATGACTGCTCCTGGCCGAGACGAGCCGGCGATATCCGCACTCCATTGCTGTCGTTCGAGATTGAACCGCATCCAGTGACCGCTCCCGAAGTTCGTGACCTTCGCGAGTCGACCCTAACCCTCTGACGACCAAAGTTCGCAGCCTTGAAGCAGTCATCCGCCGGCGCAGCACCAGCGCAGCCTAGCCGCAGGAACTCCCGCGGCGATGTTGCATTTGGGGTGGTGTCGTCGCGCCTGGGAGACCTAGGCAAGTCTGCCACCATGTTGCCGATAGACTGGCGGCAGGTTAGACCTTACACGGCGGAGTAACTCGCGATGACCGTTCATCATATGGTTTTGCTCGAATTCGACGACAAGCTGTCCGATGCCGGGGTAGGGCAAATGTTCGGAGCGATAGACAGGCTGCTCAAACAGATCCCAGGGGTGATGGATGTGCAGTGGGGCAGGAACTTCGCCAGCCGGGCGTCGAACGTGACGCATGCAGCGATCGTGACCTTGAAGGACCGGCAGTCACTGGCGGGGTACGGGCCGCATCCGAATCACGTTGAAGTCCAGCAGATCCTGAAGCCGCGCCTCAAGTCCCTTTCAGTGGTCGATATCGAGACCTGAGGGCTTCCCGCATGCGTGCAACGAACAATCGCCAGGTCATCCTCAAGTCTCGCCCGACGGGCATTCCGCAGGCCGAGAACTTCGAGATCATCGAAGGACCTTTGCCAGCTCTTGCGGATGGGCAGGTTCTTGTGCGCAATATCTACCTCACCGCAGAGCCGGCGATGCGAGGCTGGGTCAGCACGGTCGGCAACTATTCCCAGCCGGTGCCGCTGGGAGGTGTGATGCGCTCGCCCGCGGTCGGCCGCGTAGAACAGTCACAACATCCCGACTTCCATCCCGATGAATTTGTCACTGGGTTGTTTGGTTGGCAGGACTATGCCGCTGTTGATGCAGACGAGATCCAGCGCAAGGTCCCGGCGACTGGACTGCCGATCTCGACTGCACTGGGAGTCCTCGGATTGAACGGCCTCACCGCGTACTTCGCGCTGTTGGACGTCGGCCAGCCCAGCCGGGGCGAAACGGTTGTCGTCTCGACTGCGGCGGGAGCGGTCGGTTCGTGCGTCGGCCAGATCGCGAAGCTGAAGGGGTGCCGCACCGTCGGCATCGCCGGAGGAGCCGAGAAGACGAGGCTTTGCCGCGAGGAATTCGGCTACGACGCGGCCATCGACTACAAGGCGGATGACCTCGACGCTGAACTGGCGGCGGCCTGCCCGGATGGCGTCGACATCTACTTCGACAACACGGCGGGCGCGATCAGCGACGCTGTCATCCAGCATCTGCGCGAGCGTGCCCGCGTGGTGATCTGCGGAACCGCTTCAGTCTCAAGTTGGGATCCGCCGCCCGTCGGTCCGCGCGTGGAGCGCTACATGCTGGTGAAGCGTGCGCGCATGCAAGGCTTCCTCATATTCGACTATGCGCCGCGCTTCGCCGAAGGCGTGGCGGTTCTGACCGACTGGGTGCGCGCGGGCGCCATCCGCTACCGTGAGGACATGCTCGAGGGGATCGAGCAGGCACCGGGCTCGATTGCCGGCCTGTACCGCGGTGAGAACCTTGGCAAGCGCATCATCCGCATCGCGCCTGAAACCGTGTAGAGCCCAGCAGCGTCGGTCTGACGGTTTGTGGCCGCTGTGGTCCGCCGCGCCGCGAAGCTGTCGCCCAGGATGGGGCGGTCATGGCCGAAAGCTCCTGTCTGACCCGGCACCACAGAGCTGTCATTGCGGGCGGCCGCCCTAAGGCAATGAGCAGGGGCGGCCGCGGTCTACTGCCTCAGATCTCAGTCTGCTCGGAGATCTCCAGGGCGTCATCGACCTCTATGCCGAGGTATCTCACCGTCGACTCCAGCTTGGAGTGTCCGAGTAGCAGCTGGACGGCTCGGAGGTTCTTGGTGCGCCGGTAGATCAGCGTCGCCTTGGTACGACGCATCGAGTGCGTGCCGTAATCCGCAGGGTCGAGTCCGAGCTCTTCAACCCAACCTTCGAGGATTCGAGCGTACTGTCGCGTTCCCAGGTGCGGTGAGTTGTGAATGCGACTGGGAAAGACGAAGTTCTCGGACTTCAACCCTGCCTGCTTTATCCACTTCTGAAGTGCATCGCGAGTTACGGGCGTAATTTCGAACTGCACTGGCCGCTGGGTCTTGTGCTGCATCACCACGGCTCGGGACGCCACTTGGTCGCCGTGGCAGATATCTCGCACCTTCAAGCTCACGAGGTCGCAGCCGCGAAGCTTGCTGTCGATGCCCAGGTTGAAGAGCGCAAGCTCACGCACCCTGTTTTCCATCTGAAGGCGGACTCGGAGCGCCCAGATGTCCTTGACCTTGAAGGGAGCTTTCTGGCCGACGATCTTGCCCTTGTTCCACGGTTCGCGGTGAACGGTATTGGCTGCTGTTTCCATGATGGACTCCCATCAAGTTGAGGGCCAACAAGGGTGCGCCTTCGCGACGTGAACGCCAATGCGACCGAGTTTCGGCGGCGTCACCAACCGTCAGCTTCCGGGGCCGTTCGCGTGGTTACGCTCTCGGCCATGACCTGACGGTCACCAGCGGCGGCTTTCTGGCAGTTCATCTAGCCGGCTTACTGTCTGAGGCACAAGGAGGTCGCTATCGAAAGGTTGGCGCACCAAGGCAGGCCACCACAAGCAACGAATTAGAAGGCAATTGCTGCGAGTTGACGGGCCTATGCCCGTGCGGCTTCACGATTCCGAGACGCGACCGCGCGCGTACCCGTCTAGTCGCTGCCAAGGCCTCGATTGACGCGACGAAGGACTGGATCGCGTCAAGCAGCCTTGGGGGTGATTATTCCGGCGGTGGGCCCAGGCGCTGCACGGCCAAATCGAATGCGCCAGCATAGTCCAGTGCTGCACCGATTGCCCAGGCCTTTTCGTAGGCCCCTGCGCCAAGCGCCGAATGAGCCGCGCCCAGGTCGGCGTGAATCATGCGAAGTTCGTTCGCGTCGGGCGCCGTGCCGTGGTCGCGACGCCGCTCTGCGGCGGCCCCATGGAGTTCGACCGAAGCCTCCCAATGGCCTTGAAGGGCTAGCAGTCGCGCCACGTTGCGGACCAGTGCTGCCTCCAACCACTCCGAGCCCGTGGCGCGAATCAGCGGCACGCTCTCGCAGAGCAGAGCACGTGCGCGCGCGGGATCGATGGTCAGACCGGCCAGTTGAATCAGATCGACC
>JBDTIO010000412.1:0-3879 GCA_039936375.1 Caldimonas sp.
GCGCGGCGATCATCGTCGACTGCGTCACCGACAACCGGGTGCGCACGGTGGCCGAGGTGCGTCATGCCTTCAGCAAGTACGGTGGCAACCTCGGCACCGAAGGCTCGGTGGCGTTCCAGTTCAAGCACTGTGGCCAGTTCGTGTTCGCGCCGGGCGCCAACGAAGACAAGATCATGGAAGTGGCGCTCGAGGCCGGTGCCGACGATGTGATCAACGACACCGACGGTGCCCTCGAGGTGATCTGCCCGCCGCTCGAGTTCGAGAAGGTGCTGAAGGCGCTCGAAGGCGCCGGCCTCAAGCCCGACCACGCCGAAGTGACGATGCGGCCCGAGAACACGGTGCCGCTGGAAGGCGACGATGCGGCCCGCATGCAAAAGCTCCTCGACGTGATCGAGGATCTCGACGACACCCAGGCCGTCTATCACAACGCCGAGATCGCGCTTTGATGTGCCACTCGCCCGGCCCGGCATGAAGGTGCTCGTCATCGGTGGCGGCGGCCGCGAGCACGCGCTGGCCTGGAAGCTGATGCGCTCGGCGCGCGTGCAAGCCGTCTTCGTCGCGCCCGGCAACGCCGGCACCGCGGCCGAGCCGCAGATCAGGAACGTCGCCATCACCGATCTCGACCAGCTCGCCGATTTTGCCGTGGCCGAGAAGATCGCCTTGACGGTCGTCGGCCCGGAAGCGTCTCTCGCTGCCGGCGCGGTCGATGTCTTTCGTGCCAGAGGACTGCGCGTCTTCGGTCCGACCCAGGCCGCGGCGCAGCTCGAGAGCTCGAAGGCCTTCGCCAAGGCCTTCATGAAGCGGCACGCGATCCCGACAGCGGCCTACGCGGTGTTCGACAGTGCCGAGGCGGCGCACGCGCATGTCGACGCCGCCGCCCTGCCGACCGTCGTCAAGGCCGACGGCCTCGCGGCCGGCAAGGGCGTCGTCGTCGCGGCGACGCGCGACGAAGCGCATGCGGCGATCGACGCGATACTGGGCGGCACAGCGGTCGCCGTCGAGCCGCGGCCCCGCAGCGGCAAGCGATCCACCGATGTCGTGGCCCGGGCACGCGTCGTCATCGAGGAGTGTCTCGAAGGCGAGGAAGCGAGCTTCATGGTCGTCTGCGACGGCCGCGGCGTGCTCTCGCTCGCGACCAGCCAGGACCACAAGCGCATCGGCGACGGCGACACCGGCCCGAACACCGGCGGAATGGGCGCCTATTCGCCGGCGCCGGTGGTCACGCCGAACGTCCATGCGCGGGTGATGCAAGAGATCGTCATGCCGACCGTCGAAGGCATGGCGGCCGAAGGCATTCCGTTCAGCGGCTTTCTCTACGTCGGCCTGATGATCGACGCGCACGGCGTGCCGAAGACGGTGGAGTTCAACTGCCGCCTCGGCGACCCCGAGACGCAGCCGATCCTGATGCGCCTGAAAAGCGATCTCTTCGAGCTGCTGATGCAGGCCACGGCCGGCGATCCGGCGCAGCCGCTCGGGAACGTCGAGTTGCAGTGGGATCGCCGCGTTGCCCTTGGCGTCGTCATGGCGGCGAGTGGCTATCCGGCCGCGCCCAGGCAGGGCGATCCGATCACGGGCTTGCCGAGCGAGAGCGAAGACCTGAAGGTCTTTCATGCCGGCACGGAGTTGCGCGATGGCCAGCCGGTCACCGCGGGCGGCCGCGTCCTCTGCGTCACCGCGCTCGGCGATTCGACGAAGCTGGCGCAGCAGCGCGCCTACGACGGGGTGCGCAACATCTCGTTCGTCGGTGCGCAATATCGGCGCGACATCGGCCAGCGAGCGCTGAAACGTTAGAGATGAAACTCCCACGCGCTCTTCGTTCGCCGTCTCCCGTGGGCGCGGCCGGCGCCCTCGGGACCGCCCGGCGCGTGCCGGCATGAGCTTGGTCCGCGACTATCTGCTCGGCCTGCAAGGCCGCATCGTCGCGGCGATGGAAGCCGAAGGCGGCGACGCGTTCGCGAGCGACTCCTGGCAGCGCGAGCCCGGCGGCAAGCTCGAGGGCGACGGCATCTCGCGTCTCGTCGAAGGCGGTGGCCTGCTCGAGCGGGCCGGCTGCAGCTTTTCACACGTCAAGGGCAAGAGCCTGCCGGTCTCGGCGACGCAGCATCTCGGCGCCGAGCTGGCCGACGCGCCGTTCGAGGCGATGGGCGTGTCGCTCGTCTTCCACCCGCGCAACCCATACGTGCCGACCGTGCACATGAACGTCCGCATGCTTGAGGCCAGGCCGGCCGGCGGCGCGCCGGCCGTCTGGTTCGGTGGCGGCATGGACCTGACGCCGTACTACGGTTTCGAGGAAGATGCGGCGCACTTCCACGGCGCCAACCGTGATGCCCTCGCGCCCTTCGGCGCCGACAAGTACCCGCGCTTCAAGACCTGGTGCGACGAGTACTTCTTCCTCAAGCATCGCAACGAACCGCGCGGCATCGGCGGCGTGTTCTTCGACGATTTCTCCGAAGGCGGCTTCGAGCGCAGCCTGGCCATGATGCAGGCGGTGGGCGACGCATTTCTCGCCGCCTACCTGCCGATCCTGCGCCGCCGCCGCGACACGCCGTACGGCGAGCGCGAGCGCGAGTTCCAGACCTACCGGCGCGGCCGCTACGTCGAGTTCAACCTGGTCTTCGATCGCGGCACGCTGTTCGGCCTGCAGTCGGGCGGCCGCACCGAGAGCATCCTGATGTCGATGCCGCCGGTCGTCACCTGGCGCTACGACTGGAAGCCCGAGCCGGGCACGCCCGAAGCGCGGCTCTACAGCGACTTCCTGCGGCCGCGCGAATGGGCCGACTGGCGGCCCGGCTGATGCGAGTCGGCCTCTTCGGCGGCAGCTTCGACCCGGTGCACGATGCCCACGTGGCGCTCGCGCGCACGGCGCTCGAGCAGCTGCGGCTCGACGAGGTGCGCTGGATCCCCGTCGGCCAGCCATGGCAGAAGTCGCGACGCCTGGCCAGCGCCGCCGACCGTGAAGCGATGGTCCGCCTGGCCATCGCCGACGAGCCCCGTTTCGCGCTCGACCGCAGCGAGCTGCGCCGGCGCGGTGCCAGCTACACCCTCGACACGGTTCGTGAGCTGGTCCTGGCGAGCCCTGATGACGAGCGCGTGCTGATCCTCGGGCAGGATCAGTACGCCAGCCTGCACACCTGGCGCGACTGGCGCGAGCTGCTCGCGCTGGTGACGCTGGCCGTCGCCAACCGGCCGGGCGCCGCCCTCGCGGTCAACCCGCCGATCGCGCAGCTGGCGCACCAGACCGTGCTGCTGCCGATGATGGACATCTCGTCGACCGAAGTGCGCCGTCGCGTCGCCACGGGCGAGCCGATTGCAGGCCTCGTGCCGGAAGCGGTCGCACGTTATATTGAGCAACACCGGCTGTATCTTTGACCTAACACCAGGAGCTGAATGGACATTCGCAAGCTGCAGCGCGTCATCGTCGATGGTCTGGAGGACGTCAAGGCCCAGAACATCGTTGTCTTCAACACCGAGCATCTGTCGTCGCTCTTCGAGCGTGTGATCGTCGCCTCGGGCACGAGCAACCGGCAGACGAAGTCGCTCGCAGCGAGCGTCCGCGACGCGGTCAGGGCGGCGGGGGCGCCGCCACCACGCACCGAGGGCGAAGCCAACGGCGAATGGATCATCGTCGACTGCGGCGCCGCCGTCGTCCACGTCATGCAGCCGGCGATTCGCGAGTACTACCACCTCGAAGAGCTCTGGGGCGAAAAGCCCGTGAAGATGAAGATCGCCTCGGCCGCGCCGCGTCTGGTCAAGGCCGCGCCGCCGGTGCGCGAGGCGGCCGCGTCGCGTGAAGCCGGCAAACCGCGCGCCGCCGCCAGGCGGGCCGCACCGGCGCCGCGGGCCGCACCTGCCAAGCTCGCGCCGATCGGCCGCGTCACG
>JBDTIO010000413.1:0-17699 GCA_039936375.1 Caldimonas sp.
CCGGTCATGTTGCCAGCGCCGACGGCGAGCGTCGACGAGCTGGTCGCCAAGGCCTCCCAGGACCATCCGGCCGTGCGCCGAGCCCAGGTCGCCTATGACGTCGCCGTGCTGGAAACGGAAAAGGCCCGTGCGCAGGGCTTGCCGACGGTCGATGCGGTCGCCTCATTCGGTGGCGGCCGCAGCACGTTCGCCGCGGCCAACGCAGTCTTCCCCGGCACGCCCACCGCCGGCCCGAACTTCGGCACCAGCATCGGCGTGCAGCTGAACATCCCGCTGTTCGCCGGCTTCGCAATCCAGAACCGGATCAAGGAAACACTGGTTCTCGAAGACCGCTCGCGCAACGACCTGGAAGCGGCGCGCCGCATCGTCGCCCAGGCAACGAAGCAGGCGTATTACACCTTGCTGTCGGGCGCAGCGCAGGTGAAGGCGCTCGACGCCGCCGAAGGGTCCTCTCAGCTCGCCCTCGAAGCGACGCAGCTCGGCTACAAGATCGGCGTTCGTGTCAACGTCGACGTGCTGAACGCGCAGAGCCAGCTCTACCAGACGCGGCGCGACCTCGCCCGGGCCCGCTACGACGTGCTGCTCAATACCCTGCGCCTGGACCAGGCCGCCGGCCGTCTGACGCCGAGCGACGTGCTCGCCATCAATCGCCTGCTGGTTCCTTGACGGTGTCGGCACCGAGAAGCGCCGCGATCTGCATCGCGATGCGGTCAGCCGCGCCGCGATGCGCAGCGGCGAACGCTTCTGCCGCCTGTGCAAGTCGCCTTTGCTCGTCGCTGCCTATGATCGCCACGGCACGAGCCACGCCCTCTTCCATGTCGCGCACGCGCACTGCGGCACCCGCCGCCAGCGCCCGCTCCGCGGCATCGCTGAAGTTGAAGGTGTGCGGACCCATCACGACCGGGCAGCCGCAGGCCGCCGCTTCGATCAGGTTCTGGCCACCAAGCGGTGCAAAGCTGCCGCCCAGCAAGGCGACGTCGGCGAGGGCGTAGTACGCGGGCATCTCCATCATCGAGTCGCCGAGCCAGATGTCGTCGGCCGCGGCTCCGGCAGGAGGCGACTCGCTCCAGGTGCTGCGCCGCGACAGCGTGAAACCCGAGGACTCGATCAAGTCTGCGACCGCGGCGAAACGCTGCGGATGGCGCGGCACGACGACCAGCAGCGGCCGCGGCGCCACCCAGGCCCCCCACACCGCCAGCAGCGACGCTTCTTCGCCCTCGCGCGTGATGGCCGCGAGCACGATCGGCCGCCCGTCTGCCAAACGCTTCCAGGCGTGTCCTCTTTCGACCAGCCAGGCATCGGGCGTGACATCGAACTTCAGGTTGCCGGTCACGGTGAGCGCGCCGGCGCTGACGCCGGCGTCGCGCAACCGTACGGCGTCGACCTCCGACTGCGCGAAGACTGCCTTTAGCCCGGCGAAGGCCGGACGCAGCAGCGCGTCGACCCGGCGGCCGCGGCGCCGGCTGCGCTCGCTCATGCGCGCGTTGGCGAGCGCCATCGGCACGCCCCGCTGAGCAGTGACGGCCAGCAGGTTCGGCCAGATTTCGGTCTCCATCAGCACCCCGGCAACCGGAGTGAAGTGATCGAGGAACCGGCGCACCGCGCCCGGCGTGTCGAAGGGGAGCCAGGCTTGCGCGTCGCCGGCCTTCAGCAGAGCCGCGCCCGCCGCGCGGCCGGTGGCCGTGCCATGAGTCAGCAGCAAGGCGTGCCCGGGCAGCGCGATACGCAAGGCCGCGATCAGTGGCGCCGCCGCCCGCGACTCACCGAGCGAGACCGCGTGAATCCACAGTGCGCCGCGCGGCGCCGCTTTGCGATAAAGGCCGAAGCGCTCGCCAATCACCGTCGCATAGAGCGGCTCGGCGCGCCCGCGTCGGAACACGCGAAGCAGGTACAACGGCGACACGGCGCGCAGAAGCAGCGAGTACGCTGCGCGAACCAGGCGCGGCGACAGCGGGCTCAAGATTCCCTCCGCGACGGCGGCGGCAGCGCAGGCGGCCGCCCGTCCACATCTCGCCATGCCGCCCAGACGGCTTCGATCGTCGGCCCCGAAGCGACTTCGATGGACACCTGGTGCCGATGCCCGTGCCGCTCCTGCGGCCCGGTGCGCCAGGCCGTCGGCTGGTTGTAGATCTGCACGTGCGGCAAGTCGAGGGCGACCGCGATGTGGCTCGGCCCGCTGTCGACGCCGATGGCGCCGGCCGTGCCGGCCATGCGATCCACGAGCGCGTCGAGGTCCATCGCCGGCCAGACCTCGGCTGCATCGCCGATGGCCGCGGCGATGCGTGCGGCCCGCGCCTGCTCGTCGCTGCCAGACTGCGGCAAGGCGATCGTGTGTCCTTGCCCGACAAGGCGCTGGCCGAGCTCGATCCAGCGCTCCTCCGGCCAGAGCTTGTCGTCGCGCGACGTGCCATGGATGAAGACGACGCGATCGGCATCGGATCTGCCCACGGCAGCGAGGCCGAACGACGGCGGCGAATCGGTGCGGGTGTGCAAGGCCCGGCTGACCAGTTCGCGCGACCGGTCGAGGGCATGGCTCTTCGTCTCGACCCGGATCGCGTGCGTCACGAGCCAGCGTGCCGGCCCTTCGTGGCTCGCCCCTTCGGTGCGATTAGCCAGGCCGTAGCTCGGCCCACGCGCCAGCACGGCGACGATGGCCGATTTGGTCAGCCCTTGCAGATCGATCACGGCGTCGTAGCTATCGCGGCGCAGACGGCGAACGAAGGCGCGTGCTTCGACCAGCGTCGCACGGTGGCACCAGCCAGCGCGGCTCCAGCGGCGAAGCGGCAGCTCGATCACGTTGCCGATGCCACGCACGCGGCGCAGCAGCGGCGCGAAGGCGGGCTCGACCACCCAGTCGATCGTCGCTCCGGGATGCGCGGCGCGTATGTCGGCGACCACCGGCAGGGCATGAACCACGTCGCCCAGCGACGACAGCTTGACGATCAGGATACGCAAGGGACGATCACTCTCGCGGCGCCCGACGATCGGGCTCAATGCGCCGCGGTGACAAATGGCGCATCGGGCTTGACGGCGCGCAGGGCCGCCATGCAATCGTTCTCGATTCGGGCCAATGCGTCGAGCGAGGTGCCTTCGAAGCGGAGCACGAGAACGGGCGTGGTGTTGGAGGCGCGGATCAGGCCGAAGCCATCGTCGTATTCGACGCGGACGCCGTCGATCTTCACAATCTCGCGGGCGCCGGGAAAGCGCGCCTCGGCCTGCAGCCGGCGCACGACTTCGGCCGGCTCGCCTTCGGCACAGGCGACGTTGAGCTCCGGCGTGCTGAAGCTCGAGGGCAGCGCATTCAGCACCGCGCTCGGATCGATGCTGCGGCTCAGGATCTCGAGCAGCCGCGCCGCGGTGTAGGTCGCGTCGTCGAAGCCGTACCAACGCTCGCCGAAGAAGATGTGGCCGCTCATCTCGCCGGCCAGTGGCGAGGCCAGCTCCTTCATCTTCGCCTTGACGAGCGAGTGCCCCGTCTTCCACATCACCGGCTTGCCGCCCGCGCCGCGAATCAGCGGCGCCAGTTGCTGCGAGCACTTGACGTCGAAAAGGATGGGCGCGCCAGGGTGGCGCGCCAGCACATCGCGCGCGAAAAGCATCAGCTGCCGGTCCGGATAGATGATCGCGCCGTCCTTGGTGACGACGCCGAGCCGGTCGCCATCGCCGTCGAACGCAAGGCCGATCTCCGCGTCGCTGTGCTTCACGAGCGCGATCAGCTGGGCCAGGTTCTCCGGCCGGCTCGGATCGGGATGGTGGTTCGGAAAATTTCCGTCGACCTCCGAATACAGCTCGTGCACCTTGCAGCCAAGGGCGCGCAGGACGGCCGGCGCCGTGGCGCCGGCGATGCCGTTGCCCGAGTCAACGACGACGCGCATCGGCCGATCGAGGCGGCAGTCGCCGACGATCCGCGCGCTGTACTCGGCGGTGATGTCCATCGGCGCGGTGCGCCCGCGACCCTGGACATAGTCTTCCGATTCCATGCGAGCGCGCAGACGCTGAATGTCGTCGCCGTAGATCGCACGGCCGGTCAGCACCATCTTGAAGCCGTTGTAGTCCTTCGGGTTGTGGCTGCCGGTCACCTGCACGCCGCTCGAGCAGCCGTGCCGGCCGCGCGTCGCGGCGACGTAATACAGCATTGGCGTGGTCACGGCGCCGAGGTCGACGACATCGAGCCCCGTCGACGTCAGGCCGCGGATCAGCGCGCTCGCCAGGCTCGGGCCCGACAGGCGGCCGTCGCGGCCGACGGCCACCGCCTTCTCGCCGGCAGCGCTCGCCTGGCTCCCGAACGCACGGCCGAGATGCTCGGCGAAGCGCTCGTCGATCGTGCGGCCGACAACCCCGCGAACGTCGTAGGCCTTGAAGACCGAAGCATGAACCTGCATCGAGGAGAAGAAAGCGAAGGCACGGCATTGTAGGGAGCGACATTCGCCTTGGCGCCGTCGACGGCGCCGTTGCACGACCACTCGTCGGCGCTGCCGTCGAGTGGTCGCAGCCGAGCCTTGCCGAGGGCGACGATTCGTACACTCGGCGCCATGGTCGACGTCGAGCGATTGCGGGAATCATGGCGTGGCTGGCTGGGCAGCGACGAGGCTCGTCTCGCTCCCTGGTGGGCGAACGTCGCCTGGACGGTCGTCTTCGGCGCGATGTGCGCCATCGGCTTCACCCTCCTGAATATCGCGCTGAGTGCCGCAAGCGGCTCGGTCGGGATATCGAAGTGGCCGACGTGGTTTCGCATCAACTTCGTCATCAGCCTGTCGATCGCATCGGCCATTCGCCTCATGTTCGCCATCGGGGTTCGGGTCGTCGGGCGCGACACACTGCGAAACTGGGGCGGGTGGCGTCGATCGATCTACTTTCTGGTCGTGCCGATCATCGGCGTGGCCATCGGCTGGCCGCTCGGCATGTATCTGGCCTTCGGCACCGACGTCCGCAAACTCTTCTCGCTCGACCGTCCCCAGGCGCTCGGCGGCAGCATCGTCCTGGCGGTGCTCATCACCGTTCTCTTCACTTCGTTCTTCAAGATCAAGGCGCGGCAGATCCAGGCCGAGAACCAAGCCGCCGAGGCGCGCCTGCGCCTGCTGCAAGCGCAGATCGAGCCGCACTTCCTCTTCAACACGCTGGCCAACGTGGTTGCGCTGATGGACTCCGACACGCCCCGCGCGAAGGCGATGCTCGAGTCGTTCGTCGACTACTTGCGCGCCTCGCTCAAGGGCTTTCGGCACGGCAGGCATACCGTCGGCGACGAGATCGATCTCGTCGAAGCCTACCTGCGGATCATCAAGATGCGCATGGAAGATCGCTTGCACTACATGATCGACGTGCCCGAGCACCTGCGGACGCGAACGTTGCCGGCACTGACGCTGCAGCCGCTGGTCGAGAACGCCATCGTGCACGGTCTCGAGCCGCAGATTCTCGGCGGCACGATCCGCATCGCCGCGGCGCTGGAGGGCCATTCGCTCGTGCTGACCGTCGAAGACGATGGTGCCGGCATCGGCAGTGCGCCGGCACCGGCGTTGCTCGCCCACGCCGGCAGCGGCGTGGCCCTCGGCAACATCCGCGCCCGGCTGCGCCAGGCCTACGGCGGTGCTGCCGCGCTTCGCCTCGACGCGATCACGCCGCACGGCGTGCGCGCGCGTCTCGCCTTGCCTGCGATCCCGTGATCGCCACCGGAGCACCCATGCCGACCGCCCTCATCGCCGACGACGAACCGAATCTCGCCAGCTATCTGCAGAAGGCACTGGCCACGGCGTGGCCCCAGCTGAAGATCCTGGCCGTGGCGCGCAACGGCGTCGAGGCGGCCGAACAGATCGCGGCACTGCAACCCGACATCGCCTTTCTCGACATCAAGATGCCGGGGCTCAATGGCCTCGAGGTGGCGCAGGGCATCGAGGGAGCGACACGGGTTGTCTTCGTGACGGCGTTCGACGAATTCGCGGTCGCGGCGTTCGAACGGCAGGCGCTCGACTACCTCCTGAAGCCCGTCAGGGCCGAGCGCCTCGCCAGTACCGTCGAGCGACTGAAGGATGCCTTCGAGGTCGGCACGCCGCCGGTCGACGCGCGCATGGCGACGGCGCTGCAGCACCTGCTCGCCGCAGCGCCGCCGCAGGCGCCGCTGCGCTACGTACGCGCCAGCCAAGGCGAGCTGACGCACCAGATCGACGTCGGCGACGTTCTCTTCTTCCATGCCGACGACAAGTACACCTGCGTGCGCACCGCCCAGGGTGAACACCTGATCCGCACCCCGATCAGCGAGCTGGCGTCGCAGCTCGACCCGCAGCGCTTCGCCCAGGTGCATCGCTCGACGATCGTCAATCTCGATCGCCTTACTGGCACGCGGCGCGACGAGACGAGCCGGCTCTTCGTGCGCATTCGCGGTCATGCCGCGGAGCTGCCCGTGAGCCGGGCCTACGTGCACCTGTTCAAGGCGATGTAGACGCGCGTTCGCGAAGAAACGCACTCCCGACCCGGGCGTCGCACCGTGCTCGCGTGGCGCGAGCCAACGAGTTCTGTACTATCGGCCGGCTCCGGCCCAATCACGCCGCCCCGGCAGTGAGGCTGCTGCGGCACGCTCATGGATCTGGACGAGGACGACGACCGCACGATGATTCGGCCGCCCGGCGCGCGAACGCAGGGCAACGCCGTCACGCCGTCGGCGCCGAGCCCGGCAACGACGACGTTCGCTGCAACGGCGGCAGCGACCGCGACGCCGGCGGCGACCGCGCAACACCCGCTGACCTTGCCGGCCGGAACCCACATCGCCGAGTTCGAAGTCACGCAGACGATCGGCGAGGGCGGCTTCGGCATCGTCTACCTGGCTTGGGACCACTCGCTGCAGCGCAAAGTGGCACTCAAGGAATACATGCCCTCGAGCATCGCCTCGCGCGTGGGCCAAACGGAAATCCGGCCCCGCTCCGAGCGACACCAGGAGACATTCGACGCCGGCCTGAAGAGCTTCATCAACGAAGCGCGCCTGCTCGCCCAGTTCGACCACCCTTCGCTGCTCAAGGTCTACCGTTTCTGGGAGGCCAACGGCACGGCCTACATGGTCATGCCCTTCCTCGAAGGCGCGACGCTGCGCGTCACCGTGCGCGGCCTTGCCGAACCGCCGGACGAGGCGTGGATCGTCGCCTTGCTGGTGCCGCTGTTCGACGCGCTGACCATGCTGCACGCGGCACAGTGCTTTCATCGCGACATCGCGCCCGACAACATCCTCTTGCTCGCCGATACCGGCCGGCCGCTGCTGCTCGACTTCGGCGCGGCGCGGCGCGTCATCGGCGAGGTCACACAGGCACTGACCGCGATCCTGAAGCCGGGCTACGCGCCGATCGAGCAGTACGCCGAGATCCCCGGGCTCAAGCAAGGCGCGTGGACCGACATCTATGCGCTCGCCGCCGTCGTCCACTGGATGATCACCGGCAAGACGCCGACCCCTTCGGTCGGCCGCTTGTTCGACGACTCGCACGTGCGGCTCGCTCAGCGCGCCGCGGGACGCTACAGCCCGGGCTTTCTCGAGGCGATCGACCACGCATTGGCGGTGATGCCGGAAAAACGCACCCAGACGGTCGAGGAATTTCGCGACGCGCTCATGGGCGGCGCGGCTGCCGGCAGCATCGCCTCGCCGCCGACGGCGGCCATGTCGCCTGCGATCGGCACCGCGCGCGAAGGGGGTGTGCCCCGCACGCGCACGCGGCCCGAGACGTCGCCGCCGGGAGCGCGAACGACGACGCTGCAAGCGACGGCTCGGCCGCAACGCACGATCGCGCAGCCGGTGCCCAAGCCCGCACCGACGCGCCCGAAGCTGTGGCTCTGGATCGGGCTCGGCGCCGCGGCAATCGCGACGGCGGCGGTTGCGTTCGCGCTGTGGCCCAAGCGTCCTCCAGCTGCCGACGAGGTGCCGGCGACGACTTCTGCGGTCACTGGTTCGCCGTCCCCTGTCGCGACCCAGCCGAGCGTCGGGCCGCAAGCTGGCCCAGCAGCGGGATCCGCATCCGCGGTCGCTGCGCCGACATCGGTCGCCGAGCCGGCATCCGTTGCGGCCCCGCCGGTTGGGGCCGCAACGACCACGAACAACGCGGCGCCCGACGCGGCCGCGGCGACCGTACCGGAGACACGCGTCGACAAGTCGGCGTCGCGCAACGGCGCTGTGCAAGCCGCCGAGCCGCGCGCTCGGCCGCCGGAACGGATCCCCGATCGAACGCCGGTGAAGAAGCCCCCGGCAACACGGCAGGACAGCCGGGACGACGCGGGGACGACCAGCGGCACACAGAAGGCGACCACCGACGCGCAGGCCGAATGCGCGCGGCTTTTCCAGCGGCTCTCCCTGGGCGACACCGACCCGAGCCTGGCCGAACGCGTGCGGACCTTGCGTTGTCGTTGACCGACGCCCGACAAATTTAGGGATTGACGCCGGCCGGGGCATGGTCAACGATCGCGCGCCGCGCTGATGAAGCTTGGTGGCGCGGCCAATGAAACGACGATGCCGCTGCGCAGCTCCCCTGGCTACGCGGCATTCGCGCCTGCCCGGCCTCGGCAGCGCGGCCATTGAGAGGATTGCAGGATGAAGCGCTGTGAATCGCCGATGGCCCGATGTTCCCTTGCGCTGGCGGCAGGCGTCATCGCGGCGGGATCGCTGATGTCGTGCGGAGGCGGCTCGACCGGATCCGATCAGAACAGCGGAACCAACAAGACCTTCCTGAGCGTCGATGCCAGTGACACCGACGGCGACTCGCTTCACTACCAATGGCGCGTCACCGCCGGAACGATCGATAACAAGGATTCGCCGCAGACCGTCTGGACCATGCCCGACGGGCCCGGCCTGCACTTCGCCTACGTCGCCATCAGCGACGGCAAGGGCGGCTGGACGGAGCAGCAATATTCGGCCTCGTCCGATTTGCTCGACACCACGGCGGCCACGCCCGCGCCGGTGGACTACGCGGCGCCGGCCGTCGCCGACATCGACGGCTCGATGAGCCGACTTCGCTTTTCGTCGAGCGACGTCACGATGTTCACGCCACCAGGCGGCGGCACCGGGCAATCGCGCATCGTCTATCTGCCGAGCGTGCAGGTGCAGCTCGTCGCCCAGGCCACGGGCGCCGTCGCCTTCGCCGGCCAGACCGATCTCGCCGGTGAGCTCGACTTGCCGAAGTTGCCTGCCGGCATCGGCTACAACGTGCTCTGCTCGACGCAGGCAGATGCGCCGATGACGCTCTGCGGTGCGGTGACCGGCGCGAGCACGGCCTCCGTGCACGGCCTTTCGCCCGCGCTCGGCGGTGCGCGCAACCTGCGCCTGTTCGGCCACGTGATGCTCGCCGACGGCGGCGTCTGCGGCCACGAGAATCCGTTCTTCGGCATCCTGACATCGGCCATGGTCCAGTTGCGCCAGGCCGACGGCACGGCCATCGGCAATGCCGTGCCGGTCAACCGCTACGGCGACTACGAAATCGATGCGTCGGTGCCGGTCAACGCCGCTCTGAAGGCCGAAATCGTCTGCGAAGGCAATGACGAGACACTGGCTGTTCCGGCCTCGACGAATCCGGCAGGCTACGTCGGCAGCGCGCCGATCGAGCTCTCGCACGTCATCGCCAATTCGCGACCAGTCGTCGTGAAGATGGTCGGCAACGGCGCCGACGGCAACGTGCGCGGCACCATGGTCGTGCCGATCGACAACTCGGCATCGACCGCGCTGCCCGGCGCCGACCACTTCCTGATCTACAAGGGCGCCGACACGAAACTGGGCGCTTGCCAGTACTACACGGCGCTCGGCGCCGCGCAAGGCTGTGATGCGCAGGGCAACATGATCTCGCCGATCTCGTTCGACGACTGGAAGACGAAGACCGGATTCGGAACGTCGGCCGACGTCTCGGCGATCTACGTCAATCAGCGCGACCTGAACCTGGTGCGAAACATGGTGGCGACGAAATCGTCGTCGGGCTCGATCTCTTTCTACGTCTGCAACAGCCCAGGCCCCGCCGGGCTGGCGCAAGCCGAGGTCGACCTCGATATCGACAACAACGTGCGCGGCCTCAACCGCATCGCCTGCGTGGCGATGGAGTACTCGACGACCACCGGCGTCAACGGCGGATTGCCGTTCACGAAATTCCTGACCTTCGGGCCAGCCGGCCAGCTGCTGCTGTCGATCAATCTGGACACCCGCGGCGAGAAGTTCATGCCGGGCTCGTGCATCGCCTGCCACGGCGGCCTCACTTACAACGGCAAGTTCCCGGAGTTGCCGAACTCGTCGGCCTATCTCGGCTCGCGCTTTCTGCCGTTCGACACCGGGAACTACCTGCTCTCCAGCGTCTCGACGCTGACCGAATCGGCGCAGGGCGAAGCGTTCTACCAGCTGAACCAGCTGGTGCGCGCCACCGAGCCAAGCGATACAACGCCCACCAGTGCGCTGATCCAAGGCTGGTACGCGGGCAGCCACACGCTCGACAAGACCTACGTGCCGCCGGCCTGGCTCACCGCCGATGCCGATGCGAACACGCCGGGTGCGGCAACGTTCTATCGCAACGTGGTTGGCATCTCGTGCCGCACCTGCCACGTCGCGCTCGAACCGAGCAAGTACGACTGGAATTCGATCATCCTGTCACCGGCCCGCGCGTCGACGCAGTTCTGCGGCGGCACCGCCGACGTGGCGCTGAACGCATCGATGCCGAATGCCCTCATCTCGAACGACCGGTTGGCCCAGCACCTGAGCGCCGACAGCAGTCTCGCCGCCGTCGTCACTCGATTTCTGGGCTGCACCGCGCCCTTGCCCGATCCGGTCTATCCGAAGCGCTGACGCCCTGCGCCACCGACTCGCCATCGACACCTCTCAGGACCGACGCCCATGACTCTCACCCGCCCGCTGCTTCCTTTCTCCACCGCGCTGGCCTGCGCCCTGGCGGCCTGCGCCACCGCGCCGCCCGCCGCCGCGCCCACCAGCGCAGCCGTAGCGATGGCTGCTGCCCCCGCAGCGCCTGCAGCGGTCGCGATGGCTCCGGCTCCTGCGACGGCGACGAAGGTCGCGATCGTCGATCCGAAAGACCTGACGCCGCCCGCGCCGGCGAAGTTCGAGGACGCCGTCGCCCGCGCCGGCCGCCAGCTCTTCGCACAGGCGCAGGCGGTGCTCGGCCCGGCGCCGCGTCTTCTTGTCGTCGATCCGCTGATCGACGCGAACACCGGCGGCCAGACGGTGAGCACCGAGCAGATGGGCACGGAGCTCGAATCGCTGACCAGGAACGACTTCCGCGAGTACGCCGTCACGCCGCTGACGCGCAACACGCTGGCGACCAAGCCGCTGCTTCTCATCGGCACGCTGACGCCGATCAACACCGAGCGCAGCATCGACAAGCAGCCCGACGCGTTCCGCGTCTGGCTCACCCTCATCGACCTGCGCACCGGAAAGGTCGTGGCCAAGGCGCTCGATCGCGCGACGCTCTCGTCGGTCAATCCCGAGCCGCTGCCCTTCTACCGCGACAGTCCGACCTGGCACAAGGACAAGACCGTCCTGGGCTACATCAACTCTTGCCAGGTCAACACCAAGATCGGCGATCTGGCCGATCCCGACTACCTGGCGCGCCTGCCGGCGGCTGCGGTCATCAACGAAGCAACGCTGGCCTACGACGACGGCAAGGTGCCGGTCGCCAACAAGCTCTACAAGGAGGCCGAGCCGATCGCCGACCCGGGCGACCTGCGCGTGCTGAACGGCATCTACATCACGAGCTGGCAGCTCGGCCAGAAGGACGCCGCGAAGAGCGCATTCGGCAAGATCGTCGCCTCCGGCCTCGAGCAAAAGCGCCTGCCGGTGAAGATCCTGTTTCAGCCCGGGCGCACCAGCTTCAATACGATCGGCGACCTGCCGCAGCAATACCAGCTCTGGATCGCTTCGCTCGCGCAGGAAGCCGGGCGCTCGGACGTGTGCGTGCGCATCGTCGGCAACACGAGCCGAACCGGCAGCGCGCGCGCCAACGAGACGCTCTCGCGCGAGCGCGCCGAGGTCGTCCAGAAAATGCTCGAGCGCGACAACCGCGCGCTGGCGGCAAGACTGACCGCCACCGGAGTCGGATCGAGGGAGGCGCTGGTGGGCATCGGCACCGACGACGCACGCGACGCGCTCGATCGTCGCGTCGAATTCCGGGTGGTCGACTGTGTCTGACGAGATCGAACGCGGCGCGACGAGCGCGTCACAAAAACGGTGGCGACGACGCTTCCGATGAAGAGGGAGTGGGAATGATGGACAGCGGCCGGATCATCCGGTGGGCGGGTTTGTTCGTGCTCTGGGCCGTGCTCGGCCTTGGCACCCGTTCCGCGCACGCCACCGACACCTTCAGCACTGCCTGTTCGGGGTGCCACGCGAGCTCGCCGACATCGCCGCCTCTCGAGCCCTCGCAAGAATCGACCTTCGGCAAGATCATGTCCGACATGGGACAGTTCACCGATCAATGCCTGACCAACAACAATTGCGTCCTGCGTACCTTGATGGCGGCCAAGCCGCAGATGCTAGGCCTCGCGACATTGCCGGGTGGTGTTTCTCCGGGCGATCTCGATGCGATTCGCCTGTATCTGCTTCAGGTGCGCAACGATGCGGTGTCCGGCTCGACGTATTCGTTTCCGAACACGGCGTTGGGCTCGTCCTCATCACTGACGAAGACGTTCACCATCTCGAACTACCGCGGCACGACCGTCGGATACACGTTCGCCATCAGTCCGGTCGGCAGCGACTTCACGATCACCCCCGTCCCAAGCCCCTTCAGCTGCGCCGCCGCAACCAGCACCAGCTCGAAAGACTGCCCGCAGAGTGTGACGGTCCAGTTCACGCCTAGCGGCGCTGGCCTCAGCACGGCGACGCTGAACGTCGCCTTTCAGACGCCCGGCGATCCCGTTCCGCCGACGCAACCGTTCGCGCTCGCTGGCACCGGCTTCATGCCGACGCCCGGCTTCAGCATCTCGACGAACTCCGAGACCTTCACGGCCAAGCTGGGCAGCAACACGACGCAGAGCCTGACGATCTCCAATCCGGCGGGCGCGACGGCCAATCTCATGCTGGGAACGATGAGCTACGGCGCATCGCAATACACGCGCTCGGGCGCCAGCACCTGCAGCAACGGCTTGTCACTCGCGCCCGGCGGCAGCTGCAGCTTGACGACCACCTTCACGCCGACAGCCGCCGGCGCGCTCAACAGCAGCATCACGATCACGCACAACGCGGCCGGCACTCCGGCCTTGGTCATGCTCACGGGCACGGGAACACAGTCGCTGATCAGCCCGACGGTCGCAACGCTGGCGTTCAACAACGGGCAGCTCGGCGTGCCGACGGTGCTCAATCAGCTCGTCACCAATGCCGGCACCGCGAACCTGGTGTTCTCGGTCGAGCCCTCGTCGGCATCGGCGATCTCCGGCCCGGGAAGCGGCGACTACGCCGTCGGCGGCACCTGCCATGTCGCGTCGCCGCTGCCGCCCGGGGGCACGTGCAATCTGGCGATCACGTTCACGCCGAGCGTGCTCGGATCGAGGCCCGCGAGCCTCGCCATCACTTCCGACGCGACCAACGGCGCGCTGACCGTCACCCTGACCGGTACCGGTGTCGCCCTTCCCGAGCCCGTCGTCACGTTCCCGACGAGCGACTTTCCCGACACGGTGATCGGCCAGACCTCGGCGATGACGCGCACGGTCACCCTCGTCAACAACCGCACGCGCGATATCCAGTACAGCGTCGCCAACATCACTGACTTCAACGTCAGCGGCCACAGCTGCGCCACGCACGTCGTGCTCGGAGGCGGCGGCACGTGTACAGTGACCGTGCAGTTCGTGCCGACGCTCGGCAGCGGCGAAGGTCGGCGGCAAGGCCTGCTCACGTTCACCTTCACCGGTACCGGAGGCGACGTCGATCCGTCGAGCGTGAGCGGCGCCGTCGCCGGCATCGCGCTTCTGCCGCTCTCGCTCTCGGCCACGTCGTTGAACGCCGCAGCCGTGGTCGGCACGCCGACCACGAGCTCGGTCGTGCTGACGAACCGCTCGTCGAGCGCGTTGACGCTGTCGTCGCTCGCCTTCGGCGGAGCCGCTCCGGGCGACTATTCCGTCGACCCGACGAGCACCTGCAGCAACGGCCTCGTGCTGGTGGCGAGCGCGAACTGCACGCTGGTCGTCCGCTTCGCTCCGGCCGCGGCGGGTACGCGCAACGCGGTGCTCACGATCACGCACACGGCCCTCGGCAGCCCGCAAACCGTGCAGCTGCTCGGCACGGCGACGCCGGCACCGCAAGGCCGCATCGTGCTGAGCGCCACGTCGTTGACGTTCGCCGACACGCAGCTCGGCAGCAGCACGGCGCAGACCGTGACCATCGCCAACAGCGGCAATCTCGCGCTCGACTTCAGCGCCTTCACGATCACGGGTACGGCCGCGACCGAGTTCTTGAGCGGAGGCACGTGTGCGATCGGCACACCCGTGCCGATCGGCGGGCAGTGCTCGCTCGTCGTCACCTTCTCGCCGACGGCGCTCGGCCTCGGCAGCGCCAGCGTCGCGATCGCATCCGACGCGAGCAACGGCACGGCGACGCTCGCCCTCAGCGGCAACGGCGTTCCCGTGCCAGTGCCGCAAGTGACGCTGACCCCGACCACGCTCGACTTCGGCAACCAGACGACCGGCGGTCTCTATCCCTCGCGCCGCATTCATCTGTCGAACAGCGGTACCGCGAATCTGGTGATCGCCTCGGTCGTCGTCGCCGGCACCGGCTTCAGCAACGTCAGCGCGGCGGCCTGCCCCGCCACCCTGGCGCCGGCCGCCAGCTGCGACATCGACATCACCTTGCTCGCCACGAGCGCCACCGCCTACAACGGCACGCTCACGGTGACTGACAACGCCGTCGGCTCGCCGCACGTCGCCGCACTGCGCGGCAATGGTGTCGCGTCGGCATTGCCGGTGCTTGTCTGGTCGCCCGCGGTGACGGCGCTTGACTTCGGCCAGGTCTCGGCCGGCTCGGTTTCGGCGGTGCAATCGCTGACGCTTTCGAACCAGGGGCCCGGCGGCGTCACGCTCACCGTGCTGAATGCGGTCGGCCCGGACGGAGCGTCGTTCTCGGTCGTCGGCGGCACGTGCAGCCTCACGGCGCCGTTGTTCGAGGGCCAGACGTGCCTCGTCGACGTCGTCTTCGCGCCTGGCTCCGCCGGCGCCAAGACGGCGTCGGTGCAGGTCGCCTCGACCGGCAGCTTCCCGCCGACGGTGACGCTCACGGGCACCGGGCTGGCCGGCCCGAACCCGAGCCTCGACGTCTCGACCACGGCGGTGACCTTCGAAGCCACGCGCGTCGGCTCGCAGTCGCTGCCGCAGGACGTGCGGCTGGTCAGCACCGGCTCGGGCGTGGTCACCGTCTCGAGCCTCGCCGTCGACGGCCCGTATGCGATACAGGGCACGACGTGCCCGGCACTGCCATTCGCGTTGCCGGCCGGCATCCAGTGCACGGTCACCGTCACCTTCCGGCCGACGAGTGAAGGCAGCACGGGCGGCACGCTGCGCGTCACGAGCGATGCAGCGCCAGCCGAGCGCGATGTCGCGCTGAGCGGCACGGGCGAAGGCGACGCGTCGGTCACCGGCGGCGGCTGCAGCATCGGCACCGGCCGTTCGCTGCTCGACCCCTCCCTGCTCCTGATGCTGCTGCTCGCTGCCACGACGCTGCTCGTTCGCGCCGTGCGCAACTGGCGCGCCAGAGCGCGCGGGGAAGCGCGGAGGCAGCCCATGACGGACACCGAGGAGACTTCCCAGTGATCGCCCGCCTCGCCCGTCTCGCAGTTTTCGCCCTGCTCGCCGTGTTCAGCCTGTCAGCGCGCGCACAGCTCGACTATTCCTTGTACGGGACGCTCGACCTCTCGTACGGCCGCTTCGAGAACAGCGGATTGGTACACGACGACCGTTTCAACAGCAATTCGCTCTCGGCCAGCTTCGTCGGGGCGAACGTCAAGTACGGCCTGCCTGCCGGCTTCACCGCCGGCGCCACCGTGGAGACCTTCCTCCGCTTTCAGGATCTCGACTACGGCCGCAACGACAACGACAAGGTACTGTCGCGCAATAATTTCGTGTCGCTGTCGAATCCCGACTACGGCCTCTTGCGCGTTGGTCGCTTGCAAACCTACCTGTTCGAGACATCGACCCGCTTCAACGCCTTCGGCAACTCGACGGGCTTTTCGCCGGCGCTGCACCAGATCTTCCTGAGCGGCAACCTCGAGAGCGTGGACGGCGATTTCTACTGGGATCGGGCGCTCAGCTATTCCACACCACGCATCGAAGGCTTGCAGGGCAGCGTCATGTACGCGCTCGGCAAGGGCCGAACGCGCGGCGACTACGCCGGCTCGAGCGTGGTCTATACGCGCGGCCTGTTCGGCCTGTCCGTGTCGGCACAGCGGGTCCATGTCGACGACGGCATCGCCGATCCAACCGACGAGACGACCTGGCAAGTCGGCACGACCTACAACTTCGGTTTCGCCAGCGTGTTCGCGCAGTACACGAATATCAACGACGTCGGCCTCGGCACGCTGAGCAAGCTCGGCACCGCCGGCATCTCGGCGCCGATCGGCCCAGGCAAGGTGATCGCGCAGATCGCCTACAGCACGTCGAAGGGACCGGCTGTCGACCGCCGGCACACGACGAGCAGCGTCGGCTACACCTATTCGTACGACAGCGTCACCGATTTCTACGTGATCGGCAGCGACGATCGCATCCGCGGCCAGACGCGCGGCCTGTCCTACGCCATCGGCGCGCGCTACCTGTTCGACATCCACTGAACTTGCGGCACGGTGCCGCGGGCAGCACGACTCACGGCCGACAAGGCCGTGCCGACGTGCATCTGTTCAAGGCGACGCCGGCATGGCGGCTCCGTGTCACGCTATCAGGTCGATCTCTGTACGCGCGCCTTTGGTGGGCCGGCGACGCCGATGCAAATGCGAGCTGGCCGCCGGCCGGGCAGCGGCTCCCCGAATCGCCCGGTTTGGTGATCAATTGGACTGCGCCAATTGATCGAGGATGGCCGGATTTTCTAGCGTCGAGATGTCCTGCGTGATCGGCTCGTTGTTGGCCACCGAGCGCAGAAGCCTACGCATGATCTTGCCGCTGCGCGTCTTCGGCAGGTTGTCGCCGAAACGGATGTCCTTCGGCTTGGCGATCGCACCGATCTCCTTGGCGACCCAGTCGCGCAGCTCCTTGGCGATCTGCTTCGCTTCCTCGCCGGTCGGGCGCGAACGCTTCAGGACGACGAAAGCGCAGATCGCCTCGCCGGTCGTGTCGTCGGGCCGGCCGACAACTGCGGCTTCGGCAACCAGGGCAGTGTGGGCGACGAGCGCCGACTCGATCTCCATCGTGCCCATGCGGTGGCCGCTGACGTTGAGAACGTCGTCAATGCGGCCGGTGATGGTGAAGTAGCCGGTCTTCTCGTCGCGGCTGGCGCCGTCGCCGGCGAGGTAGTACTTGCCGTGAAATTCCTCCGGGTAGTAGCTCTTCCTGTAGCGCTCCGGGTCGCCGTAGATCGTGCGGATCATGCCCGGCCACGGCTTCTTGATGACGAGAATGCCGCCCTTGCCGTTCGGCACGTCGTGGCCCTGCTCGTCGACGATCGCCGCGTCGATGCCGGGAAACGGCAGCGTGCACGAGCCGGGCACCAGCGGCGTGGCGCCGGGCAGCGGCGTGATCATGTGGCCGCCGGTCTCCGTCTGCCACCAGGTGTCGACGAT
>JBDTIO010000414.1:0-12006 GCA_039936375.1 Caldimonas sp.
TGGAATTTTTCGATCCGCCGCATGAGCGACCGCGAGTTGCTCGCCGCGGCGCAACTCGCTTGCGACAACGAGGTGTGGGATCGCTGTATCAACACCAGCGACCGGACGCTGGCCGAAATCGACATGGGTCAGCGCTTTCCGACCCCGCTCAGACGAGAGGTCGCCGCCGCAGCCCGGGCGGTCGGTCTCGACCCGGCGTTCATCTACGGCCTGATCCGACAGGAATCGCGTTTCGTGATGGATGCGCGATCGGGCGTCGGTGCCTCGGGGCTCATGCAATTGATGCCGGGCACGGCGAAGTGGACCGCGAAAAAAATCGGCATCCCGTACGCGCCCGCCCTGATCGCCGATCGCGAAACCAATCTCCAGCTCGGCAACGCCTATCTGAAGCTGGTGCTCGACGATGTCGGTGGCTCGCAGCCGATGGCCGCCGCCGCCTACAACGCCGGCCCTGGGCGGCCACGACAGTGGCGCAGCGGCCCGTTGCTCGACGCGGCGATCTGGGCGGAGAGCATCCCGTTTCCGGAAACCCGCGACTACGTCAAGAAAGTGCTGAGCAACGCCACCTACTACGCGGCGTTGCTCGGCGGCAAGGGCACGGCAATCCGCGGCCGCCTGGGCCGGCCGGTCGGGCCGCCGGATCCGAACGCACCGGCCGTCGACCCCGAGCTGCCCTGATCAAAAGCCAAGGGTCGGCGAGAATCGACCCTCGCCGGCCGCGTCGCGCCGACATGGCCAACGGTTTCGACATGCTTCGCAAATTCCTCATCCTGGGCGGCACCGGCTTCGTTGGTCGCAGCGTCTGCGAAAAGCTGGTCGAACGTTCGGGCGGCGCCGATGGCCGGCTGCGCATCGCCACGCGACGCTTTCCGCGCGCGCGCCACCTCCAGTTGCTGCCGACGGTCGAGATCGCCTGCGCCGATATCCACGACGAAGGCAACCTGGCGCGCCTTCTCCGCGATACCGACGCGGTCATCAATCTCGCGGCGATCCTGCACGGCAGCGAGGCCGAGTTCGAACGCGTTCACGTCCGCTTGCCGGCGCGGCTCGCTGCCGCCTGCAAGGCCGCGGGCGTGCGCCGGATGGTTCACGTCAGCGCGCTCGGTGCCGCGCTCGACGCGCCGAGCCGGTACCAGCGCTCGAAGGCGCGCGGCGAAGACGTGCTGAAGGCCGCCGGCCTCGATCTGACGATCCTTCGCCCTTCCGTCATCTTCGGCGAGCGCGACCGTTTTCTCAACCTGTTCGCGTCGCTGCAATCCATCTTCCCGGTGCTGCCGCTGGCCGGCGCCGGGGCGCGATTCCAGCCGGTCTGGGTTGACGACGTGGCAAGCGCCATCGTTCGCACGATCGACGATCCGACGACCATCGGCATGACGATCGAATGCTGCGGGCCGCGCGTCTATACGTTGGCGGAGCTGGTTCGCGCGGCCGGCGAATGGTCCGGATCGAGCCGCCCGGTGCTGGCGCTGCCCGCTCTGCTCGGCCGCCTGCAGGCGCTCTTCATGGAGATGTTGCCGGGCACGCCGCTCATGTCTCGCGACAACATCGATTCGATGCGTGTCGCTAACGTCGCCAGCGGCAAGATGCCGGGGCTCGAGCGCCTCGGCCTCGAGCCTTCGCCGCTGGAAGCGATCGCACCGCGTTATCTCGGCCACGTGTCGGGCGAAAAACGCCTCGAGTTCTGGCGATCCAAGGCCAGGCGGATCTGACACGGGCCTCGGCTCGCTCTTGGGAACCCCTTGGCCTGGCCCGGCGCGGGCCATCGATGCGGCCCGCGCATCGCCGCCTTGCCAAAGTCTCACCTCACGACGCCGCGCACGCGACTAGCATTCCGGCTCGCAACGGAAGACGACATGCAGCTCTACATCGGCAACAAGAATTACTCGTCGTGGTCACTGCGACCGTGGCTTCTGATGACACAGGCCAGCATCGCCTTCGAAGAAAAGCAGCTGCGCCTCAGTTGGGACGACAGCTCTGTCTTCAAGAAGACGCTGCTCGCGCTCGCCCCGTCGGGCCGCGTGCCGCTTCTCGTCGACGACGGCTTCGCGGTATGGGACAGCCTGGCCATCGCAGAGTACCTGGCCGAGCGCTTTGCCGAGAAGCGCTTGTGGCCGGTCGCTGCCCGAGCCCGAGCACGGGCGCGCAGCCTTTGCGCCGAAATGCACTCCGGCTTCGCCGCCTTGCGCAGCACCTTCGGCATGAACATCGAAGCGTCGTTGCCGGAAGTCGGCCAACGCATGCTGCGCGAGAACGCCGACGCGGCGCGCGACCTGAAGCGGATCGACGCGATGTGGCTGGAGGCCCTCGAAGCCAGCGGCGGCCCCTTTCTGTTCGGCGAGTTCAGCATCGCCGATGCCTTCTTCGCGCCCGTCTGCTCGCGCGTTCACACCTTCGCCTTGCCGCTGGCCAAGCCGGCGCAGGAGTACGCAGACCGCGTCCTGTCGCTGCCGGCATTTCGCGAATGGGAAAAGTCGGCCCTGGCCGAGCACGATTTCCTCGTCGAGGACGAGCCCTACCGCAAGCGCTGAGGCTGCCCGAACGCGGCCCGCCGGCTGCGGTACGCTTGCCCATGCACTCGTACATCGTCGGCGGCGCGGTGCGCGATCGCCTGCTCGGCCTGCCGGTCCACGATCGCGACTGGGTCGTCGTCAGCGCCACCCCGGACGAGTTGCGCAAGCTCGGCTACCTCGCGGTGGGCGCCGATTTCCCGGTCTTCCTTCATCCCGAGACCAAGGAGGAATACGCGCTGGCGCGAACCGAGCGCAAGACAGCGCCGGGTTATCACGGGTTCTCCTTCCACGCCGCGCCCGACGTCACGCTCGAAGAGGATCTGCAGCGCCGCGACCTGACGATCAACGCGATCGCCGAGGATCCGGCCGGTGGCTTGATCGACCCATGGGGCGGCGCCCGCGATCTCGCGGCCAGGCTGCTTCGCCACGTATCGCCGGCCTTTGCCGAAGACCCGGTACGCATTCTTCGCGTCGCCCGCTTCGCCGCGCGCTTCCAGGGCTTTCGCGTCGCGCCTGAAACCGAGGCGCTGATGCGGGCGATGGTCGACAGCGGCGAGGTCGATGCGCTGGTACCCGAGCGCATCTGGCGCGAGCTGTCGCGCGGGCTGATGGAAGCGCGGCCCTCGCGCATGTTCGAGGTGCTGCGTCAGTGCGGCGCGCTCGAGCGCGTGCTGCCGGAAGTGGCGCACCTGTTCGGCGTGCCGCAGCGCGCCGACTTCCATCCCGAGGTCGACACCGGGGTGCACCTGATGATGGTGATCGACAGGGCGGCACACCTGCAAACCAGCCTGCCTGTTCGCTACGCCTGCCTCGGTCACGACCTCGGCAAAGGCACCACGCCGGCCGAGACCCTGCCGCGCCATATCGGCCACGAGGAACGCAGCGTCGCCCTGGTGCGGCGCATGAGCGAGCGACTGCGGGTCGACAACGCCTGCCGCGCCCTCGCCGAAGTCACGGCCCGCGAGCACGGCAACATCCATCGCAGCGGCGAATTCGGCGCCGCCGCACTGGTGCGCCTGCTCGAGCGCTGCGACGCCCTGCGCCGGCCCGATCGTTTCGCCGAGCTGTTGCTCGCCTGCGAATGCGATGCGCGTGGCCGGCTCGGCCTCGAAGACTCGGCCTATCCGCAACGGACGCGGCTGCTCGAAGCCTTGCGGCGGGTCGAGGCCGTCGACACGACCGCGGTGGCCGCCGACGCTTCGGCGCGCGGACTCGCCGGGCCGGCCGTCGGCGCGGCGGTCTATGCGGCTCGCGTCGATGCGTTGCGCGACCTGCCGTAGGCCTGCCCACGCCAGGAGACGGCTCGCGCCGAGGTCGCGCGCGCCCTGGCGACTCGTCAGAGGAAGTGTCCGATCGCAACGGCGATCAGGCTGATCAGGACGCTGCTCGCCAGTGGAATGAACCAGACGCGCCCGGCGAGGCGAAAGCGAAAATCGCCCGGCAGGCGGCCGAGGCCGAGCTTTTCGAGCCACGGCCCGATCGCGCCGAAGACGACCAGCGCGAGAAAGACGACGGCGAGCCAGCGGATCATTCGCGCGAAGCCCGGCTCACAGGCGATGCCGCCGGTCGCCAAGCGCAAAACCCATCGGTGCCAAAGCCAGACCCTTGGCGAATGCGATCACCTTGAAGAGCTCGCCCATCTCGTGCTCGTTGAGCAGCTTCTGCGCATCGGCGCGTTGGCGCAGCGTCGCGGCTTCGAGCAGCTCGCCGATACCGCAGTTGAGAAGAAAACGGCACTGCGACGTATAGCCGACGACCTCCATGCCGGCATTCTGGCCGGCGAGAGCGATGCCGGTGAAATCGACGTGCGCCGTGATGTCTTTCTTGCCGACGTCGACAAGCGGCTCGGTATCGGCCCGATGGGCGCGGTGGCACATCAGCGTGCCGCCTGAGCGCTGCGGGTGGTAGTACTCGGCTTCGGGAAAGCCGTAGTCGATGAAGAGCGCCATGCCCCGTTGCAGGCGCTCGGCCAGGCTGGCGATGAAGGCTTCGGCCTGTGGATGGATTTCCGTCGTCGTGTCGCCCGGGAAGGCGCTGTCGAACGGCGGCCGCTTGTCGCCGGGCCGGTCGCTCCAGGTGAAACCGGCTTCGACCGGACCGCCGGCGCGCGCGACGCCGCGCTCGAGCCAGCGCGAGCCGTCGAAGTGGAGCAGGTCGACCGGCATCGCGTCGAGCACCTCGTTGCCGATGACGACGCCGGACATCGCGTCGGGCCACGCGTCCAGCCATTGCACGACACCGGCATGCGCCAGCGTCGCCACACGCTGTCGCTCGCGGAGCGGCGCCGCTACCTCGATGATCGAGTAGCGGCGAACGCGGCTGCCGAGCGCGCCGAGCAGCCCGGCCGCGAGTGCGCCCGACCCGGCACCGAATTCCCACAGCTCGTCGCTGCCGCTCGCCGCCATCGCCTCGCCGATCTGCCGGGCCAGCGCCTGGGCGAACAGTGGCGACAACTCGGGCGCGGTGACGAAGTCGCTGCCGCCTTCGGGCATGCGGCCGATGATCCGCCGGCCGCTGGCGTAGTAGCCCAGGCCCGGCTCGTAGAGCGCCATGGCCATGAAGCGGCTGAACGGCAGCCAGCCGCCGCCTGCGTCGATCGCTGCGCCGATCCGCGCCGCGAGGCTCGCCGATACACTGTTCGATTCCACGTCGGCGTGCATCCGCGCATTGTAGAAATCGTGTCTGCCTCATTCGCTTCACAAGCCATGGCCAGCGCTCCGCGAGCGAAGATCTCGGTCGATATCGCCAAGCTCGGCAAGCGCCTGCATCGCCAGGTCGGCCAGGCGATTGCCGACTTCGCGATGATCGAAGCGGGCGATCGCGTCATGGTCTGCGTCTCCGGCGGCAAGGACAGCTACTCGCTGCTCGACCTCCTGATCGAGTGGCGCCAGCGCGCGCCGGCGCCCTTCGAGATCGTCGCCGTCAACCTCGACCAGAAGCAACCCGGCTTCCCGGCGCACGTGCTGCCCGAGTACCTGGCGGCGCGCGGCGTCGACTTCCGGATTGCCGAGCAAGACACCTACAGCGTCGTCAAGCGCCTGGTGCCCGAGGGCAAGACGATGTGCAGCCTCTGCTCGCGCCTGAGACGCGGCGCGCTTTACAAGATCGCCACCGAGATCGGCGCGACCCGGATCGCGCTGGGCCATCACCGCGACGACATGGTGCAGACGCTCTTCATGAACATGTTCTTCGGCGGCCGCATGAAGGGCATGCCGCCGAAGCTGGTGAGCGACGACGGCAGCCACGTCGTGATCCGTCCGCTCGCCTACGTCGCCGAAGCCGACCTCGCGCGCTGGGCCACACACCGCGAGTACCCCATCATTCCGTGCAATCTGTGCGGCAGCCAGGCGAACCTGCAACGGGTCAAGGTCGGGCAGATGCTGCGCGACTGGGAGCGTGAGCATCCCGGACGCATCGACCGCATCTTCCGGGCGATGGGCCACGTCGATGCCTCGCACCTGATGGACCGGAACCTGTTTCCGTTCGCCTCCATCCAAGCCGGAGGCGTGGCCGATCCCGCCGGTGACCGCGCTTTCGATGACGACGACTTCGCCGTCGAGTGCGGCAGCGCGACGATTGCCGGGGTCAGCATCGCCGCGCTGCCGTCGCCGCGGGCGATGCCTGGAGGAGATGCGTAGTGCGGACGATGTGGCTGTCGGCGCTCGGGCTGGCCGCGCTCGCCGGCTGTGCGTCGCTGAACAGCGTCGACAGCGATGTCTCGAGCTTCAGCCGCTGGCCCGCCGGCCGGACGCCGGCGACCTATGCGTTCGAGCGCCTGCCATCACAGCAGGCGCATCCGCAACAGGCGCAGGTGCTCGAAGACGCGGCACGCCGCGCCGTCGAAGGAGCAGGCTTCGCGCCGGTGGCTGAAGGCGCGAGTCCCGACGTCACGATCCAGCTCGGCGCGCGCGTCGCAGAGCTCGACCCGTCGCCGTTCGATGACCCGTTCGGGTACGGCCGATTCGGCGCATTCCATCAGCCGTTCATCTACGGCCGCTACGGGCGCCCGTTGTTCGGGCCGGGTTGGCGCTACGGCTACTGGGGCCCGGGCTACGAGCTGCCGTACTACGAGCGCGAGGTCGCGCTGCTCATTCGCGACAAGCGCAGCGGCGACGCACTCTACGAAGCCCGCGCCCACAGCGACGGCAACTCGGCCGTCGTCACCGACCTGCTGCCGGCGATGTTCACGGCCACGCTCGCCGATTTTCCCAACGGCAGCACCACTCACCCGCATCGCGTTCGCGTCGCGCCGACGAAGTAGCGTCAGCGCGGCGGCGCATCATTTCGGCGCGTCCGCGGCGAGCGAACTCAGGTCGCGCTCGTAGCCTTTCAGCCGTTGCTGCGCTGCTCTGCGCTGAGCCGGCGAGGTGGCGTTGTGCAGCGTCGCCGCGAAGGCGCAGTTGTAGTCGCTCAGCCTGACGGCGTAGCGGCGATAGTCTTCGTTCGGCGAGCGGTCCAGCCGCTGCAGGTAGGCGCCGATCTCGGTATCGGCATCGGCCCGCGTCGCGCCAGAGCCGCCAAGGCGGCGCAGCACGGCGGTGACGTCGTGCTGGCGACGCAACCTCTCGGTGTACGACAGCTCGGCATCGAACGGCGAATCGGCAACCCACTTCTGGACGCTGTCGCGTTGCGCGTCGTCAAGAGAACCATAGAGCTTTTCCGCGCGTTCCACTTCGCGGTCGACGGCCGCTTCGCGCCGGCGGGCCGGGTCGCGCTGCAGGTAGTCGTCGCGCCAGTTCTCGTTGCGCTCGGCGTACTTCTTCTCGACGTTGGCGATCTGCTGCGGCGTCAGGGTCGGCAGCACCTCGGCCACGGTCGGCCGGGCGTGCTCGAATGCGACATCGACGCGGCGACGAATCTCGCCCGCCCAGGCACACATGCGCTCCGGCGTGGTGTTCGCCAGCACCTCGGCTTCGGCGCGGACAAGGAGGTCGGCGTAATCGGGCAGCTGAGTGCGCCGATGCCAGGCAAACCACTCGTCGAGCGCACCGCGAACCCGCAGCGACTGGGCGTCGTTGAAGTCGACATAGCCGTCGAGCCAGCGGAAGGCGAGCGGGCTGCCCTGGTCGTAGCCCAGCTTGAGCGCCACGCCGCAGCCGCAGAGCGTGGCGATGACGATGAGCAGCGCCGCGATAATCGGCAGCCGGAATCGAACGCGGCGCAAAACAGGTGGCGGCATGGTGTTGAACGTCGTGATCATGGCGGCAGGCAAAGGAACGCGGATGCGCTCGGCGCGGCCGAAGGTATTGCACAAGCTCGCCGGTCGTCATTTATTGCAGCATGTTCTCGACGCGGCCGCCGGGCTCGGGGCTTCGCGGACGATCGTCGTCACCGGCCACGGCGCCGCCGAAGTCGAGCAAGCGACTTCGGCGCCCGGGCTCGCCTTCGTTCGCCAGGAGCCGCAACTCGGCACCGGCCATGCCGTGCTGCAGGCAGCGCCCCTGCTCGACGACGCCGGGACCACCCTCATCCTCAACGGCGACGTGCCCTTGATCGAAGCCGAAACACTGGTCGCGCTGATCGCCGCGAGCGGCGGCGACAAGCTCGCCCTGCTGACCGTGACGCTGCAGCAACCCGCCGGCTATGGGCGGGTCGTACGCGGCGGCGGTGGGGCGCGCGGCGACGGAATGATCGTATCGATCGTCGAGCAGAAGGACGCGACGCTCGAGCAACGGCGCATCGCCGAGATCTACGCCGGCATCATGGCCGCACCCACGCACGCCTTGAAGCGCTGGCTCGCCGCCTTGCGCAGCGACAACGCCGCCGGCGAGTACTACCTGACCGACGTGGTCGGCCTCGCCGTGGCCGAATCGATGCCGGTGGTCGGCGTCGCGGCCGCGAGCGAGACCGAGGTGCTCGGCGTCAACAGCCCGGCGCAGCTGGCCGCGCTCGAACGACGCTTTCAGCAGCGAGCCGCCTCGCTGCTGATGGAGCAAGGGGTTCGCCTGGCAGACCCGGCCCGATTCGACGTGCGCGGAGAGCTTCATTGCGACGGCGACGTCGAGATCGATGTCGACTGCATCTTCGAAGGCAAGGTCGAGCTCGGCGAGGGCGTGCGCGTCGGCGCCTTCTGCATCGTTCGCAACGCGAAGATTGCGGCCGGCGCGACGATCCGGCCGTATTCGCATGTCGACGGCGAAGCGCTCGGCGCGACGGTGGGTGCCGGTGCCGTCGTCGGCCCCTTTGCCCGGCTGCGCGGCGGCGCCGAGCTCGCCGCCGACGTTCACGTCGGCAACTTCGTCGAGATCAAGAACTCGACGCTCGGCCGCGGCGCCAAGGCCAACCATCTCGCCTACATCGGCGACAGCAGCGTCGGGGAAAGAGTGAACTTCGGCGCCGGCAGCATCACCGCGAACTACGACGGCGCCAACAAGCATCGCACGACGATCGGTGCCGATGCGCACATCGGCAGCAACAGCGTGCTCGTCGCACCGGTCGAGGTCGGCGCCGGAGCGACCGTGGGTGCCGGCTCGACGCTGTCGCGAGACGCGCCTGCCGGCCAGCTGACGATCGCGCGCAGCCGGCAGGCGAGCTTTCCCGAATGGAAACGGCCGACGAAGAAAAAGGATCGTTAGCCGGCACCGGCTTCGAGGCTGCGAACGGCCACGCAGAGGTCGGCCCAGACCTTGGCTTTTTCGGCCGGATTGCGCAGCAGGTAGGCGAGCGGGAAGCTGACGATCACGCGAATGCCGGCACGCTCGTGAACCTTGCCGCGCAGGCGGCCTAGCGGCTCGTCGACGCCGAGCAGAGCTTCGGCGGCGACCCGGCCCAACGCCAGGATGAGGCGCGGGCGAACGCCCTCCAGCGCTGCGTCGAGACGCTGGCCCGCGCCGCCGCCGAGTGCGAAGTGGCAAGCTCGGGCATCGCGTGCCGGCGCGTCGCGCGAGACGCGGACCGCCTGCAACATGTTGAAGAGCAGACGCTCCTGCTGGCTGACGGCTGCGATGACAGCGCCCGCGCCCCCACCCGTACCCGCATCGAACGGCTCGCCGACGATCAGCCAGTCGGCGGGCAGCCACTTGGTCTCCATTGGCGGCGGCGGCTTCGTCGAAGGAGAAGGCCGAGACGGCAGCGCGCGCGACTGCTCGGCGACAGGCCGGTCTGCCACGACCCCGTCTTCACCGCCCGAAGCGGCCGAAGCAACCGAAGCAACCGAAGCAGCCAACCCGGGCACCCCTCCATCGCGCGCCCAGATCCGCACGCCCATCTCGCGCAGCATGGCACGTTGCCGCTCAGTCCAGCGCATCGTTCGTCCGGGTGTCTTTGATCGCCAGGCTCATCACGACGGCGTCTTCACGGCGCCCCTCGGGCGCAGGGTAGTAGCCCTTGCGCACGCCGACGTGCGAAAAGCCGAGGCGCACGTAGGTGGCGCGCGCTTCGGCGTTGCTCTCTCGCACCTCGAGCCAGAGCCGGCGGGCGCCCTCGCTGCGGCACAGCCGCACCAGCTCGCCGAGCATGCGCCGCGCATGACCGCGGCGTCGCGACGGCGGCGTGATCGTGATGTTGAGCAGATGCATCTCTTCGACGCCGCGCATGGCGATGCAATAGCCGATCAGCTCGTCGGCGGTGCCGGTGAGAGTCCAGGCCGCATAGCCGGCGACCAGCGTGTCGACGAAGTTGCCGCGACTCCAGGGAAAGGGGTAGACGAGCGTTTCGAGGGCGACAACGCCGTCGAGCGCGGCGACCGTCATCGGCCGGATGTCGGCACGAGAAGGGTCGAACCGTTGCGCGAATTCGGCGCTCATCGCTTCGCCTCCCGCTCGAGGGTCGTTTCGGCGACCTTGTCGCGAACGTAGAGCGGCAGGGCCTGGGCCGGATCGACGGCAGCGCCGTCTCGCCAGGCCCGCTCGGCCGTGGCGATGAGCGCCGCGGCGCTGGCTCGCGCTTCGGGGTAGCGAATCGCATCGCCGGTCTGCAGGCGGGCAGCGAAAATCCCGAGCGCGTCACCGGCCACCGCCGACGCCGGCTCCTGCCGCCAGCGGGCCGACAAGGCGTCGCAGTCGGTGAGCATCGGTGCCTGGATCAGGCGCCACCGGTCGTTCGCAAAGACATATTCCGCGGCGTAGATCTGATCCATTCGCGCATCGATCGCCGCCCAGACCCGGAGCTCGCTGGCGCCCGCGCGCGCGTCTTCGGCGACCACTAGCAGGCTGTCGATCGGCAGCACCGGCTTGCCGGCGCCGAAGGCCAGGCCCTGCGCCACCGAGCAGGCGGTGCGCAGGCCGGTGAACGCACCCGGGCCGCGGCCGAAGGCGATCGCATCGAGGTCGGCCAGAGCGAGCTCAGATTCGGATAGCAGACGCAGGATCGTCGCGATCAGCGTGGCCGATGCCTTGGCGCCGCCGGCGCTCACCTCCGAACGCAGGCAGCCGTCACGAGTCACCGCCACGATCATGCGTTCGGTGGCGGTATCGAAGGCGAGCAACGCGGTCATGGCAGTACCTTCGCGCCACGCGCTCCGGTATTCGCCTCGGGAACGGCCCGGCGGCTCATGCGTCGTCCGAAACTGACTGCTGCGGCAACGCCATCGATCGAGTTTAGCGGCGCCTGAACTCCCGCTCACGCATGCGATCATTCCGCCCCATGAGGCCGCACCCGCGTCGACGCTCAGCGACCGCATTGGCACTGATCCTCGCCGCGCTCGTAGCCGCCACGCCGGTCTCGGCGGCACGGCGTCGAGCCACGGCGGCGCCATCGGCCCTGCCACCCCGCGTCGAAGCGGCGCTCGCGCGCGGCGGTGTGCCGAGCGGTGCCATGGTCGCCTGGGTCGAGGAAGTCGAGAGCGCCAAGCCACGCCTGGCATGGCAGGCCGAGCGGCCCGCCAACCCGGCCTCGCTGATGAAGCTGGTGACGACCTTCGCCGGGCTTGAGTTGCTCGGCCCGGCCTTCACCTGGTCGACGCCGGTCTGGCTGCAAGGGCCGGTCGCCGACGGCGTGCTGAACGGCGACCTCGTCATCAAGGGCAACGGCGATCCGAAGCTCGTGCTCGAACGAATCTGGCTGTTGCTGCGCCGTGTCCGCCAGGCGGGCGTGCGCGACATCCGCGGCGACATCGTCGTCGACCGCAGCGCGTTCGTTCCCGGCGACGTAAATCCCGCCGACTTCGACGGCGAGCCGCTGCGGCCCTACAACGCCAATGCCGATGCCCTGCTTCTCAACTATCGCTCGGTGCTGCTGACGATCACGCCGGACCCGACGCACGGCGTCGCCACTATCGCGATCGACCCGCCGCTTGCCGGCGTTCGCGTCGATCCCACCGTGCCGCTCGTCGGCGGTCCGTGCGACGACTGGCGCGGTACCTTGCAGGCCGATTTCGCGGAGCCGTCGCGCTTGGCATTCGGCGGTGCCTTCCAGGCCACTTGCGGCGAGAAGGTCTGGCCGGTCGCCTACGTCGACCCGAAGAGCTACAACGAGCGCGCCCTCATCGGCATGTGGCAGGAATCGGGCGGCAAGCTCGGCCACGGTTTTCGCGAAGGCCTGGCGCCGACGACGCCGC
>JBDTIO010000415.1:0-5846 GCA_039936375.1 Caldimonas sp.
GATGTCGACGGTCGAGGTCGGTCTGATCCTTGCACCGGGCCAACCGCCTCCGTTGGCAGTTCTGGCGACGCGATGGTTCTCCGACTACGACCTGCAACGCTATTTCCCGGCGGCGGCGGCAGCCGTCTCGCAAGGCTTGCTCGTGCTCGCCTGCCTCGGCCTCTGGCGAGTCGGCGAAATGCTCGTCGCACACATAGGCCGGCGCTCGTGCCAAACCGGACGACGGGGCGGTGCCATCGGCGTCCTCGGCGCGGGCGCGGCCGCAGCGGGTGCGATCGCCTGGCCTCTCGGACTCGTTTCGTTGCTCGGCATGGTCGTCTGGTCGTTCACCGAAAGCTGGCGCTTCCCCGCTGCGCTGCCTCAGCACTGGAGTCTCGCCAGCTGGGCGTCGCAGTGGCCCCGTGCGGAGGAGACCGTGTGGACGACGCTGAGCCTGGCCCTGGCCAGCGCCTTTGTCGCCGTGGCGCTCACGATCGCCTGCCTCGAGAGCGAAACGCGCCGCAGCCGCGTGCCCACACAACGCGTGTTGTGGCTCGTCTATGCGCCCCTGCTGGTGCCGCAGATCGCTTTCCTCTACGGCTTCCAGGTCTTGCTGGTGCGACTCGACATCGATGGCAGGTGGCTCGCGGTGGCGTGGGCGCACCTCGTGTTCGTGCTGCCCTACGCATTCCTCTCCCTGGCCGATCCGTGGCGCGCCCTCGACCCGCGCTATGCCCGCTCGGCGGCGGCGCTGGGCGCTTCGCCCGGGCGTGTTCTCTGGCAGCTGCGATTGCCTCTGCTGCTGAAGCCGTTGTTGCTCTCGTTCGCGGTCGGCTGCGCGGTCAGCGTCGGCCAGTACCTGCCGACGCTCTTCGCGGGAGCCGGAAAGATCGCGACGCTGACCACGGAGGCCGTCACCCTGTCGTCCGGGGCAGACCGGCGCATCATGGGTGTCTACACCGTCCTGCAGGCTGCCATCCCGCTCCTCGTCTACGCCACGGCCCTCGTGATTCCCGCTGCGGTGTTCATCCGTCGTCGAGGCATGACGTGAACGCCGAGCTTGCAGCGTCCGATGCACTGCGACTGCGCGATGTCCGCATCGCCTTGCCCGGTCGCGAGCTGATCCGGTCGCTCTCGATCGACATCGCGCCCGGCGAGATCGTCACCGTGATGGGCGTGAGTGGGTCCGGCAAGTCCAGCTTGCTGTCGTTCATCGGCGGCCATCTTCATGCGCCGTTCACTGCCGAAGGGGAAGTCTCGATCGGCGAGCGCCGACTGAATGGTCTGGCGCCCCACGAACGGCGCGCGGGCATCCTGTTCCAAGACGACCTCCTGTTCCCGCACCTGTCGGTCGCCGGCAACCTACTGTTCGGGCTCCCGGCTTCCGTTTCCGAGCGCGGCCGGCGGCGCAGCGCGATCGATCAGGCGCTCGAGGAATGCGGTCTGCCAGGCTACGGCGAGCGCGACCCGTCGACGCTTTCGGGCGGTCAACGTGCGCGCGTGGCCCTGATGCGGACGTTGCTGGCCGCTCCGCAACTCCTGCTGCTCGACGAACCGTTCGGCAAGCTCGACGCGGCGTTGCGTGGTGACTTCCGCCGGCTCGTCTTCAGCCATGCGATGCGGCGCGGTTTGCCCACTCTGCTCGTGACCCATGACGTTGCCGATGCACATGCCGCGGCCGGTCGTGTGCTGACGCTCGAATGAACGCGTTCGACGGTGACCTCTGTCCCCGGCTCGCCCGCGTGCTGGCACGCGAGCTGCCGCTCTGGCGAGGCTTGGCGATGGAGCCACTTCGCGACACGGGGCTCGCTCATTCGCACGTGCGTCTCGTGGGCTGTGGCGCCGTTGCCCGGGTTCCCAAACAGAGCCAGACGGCCTTGAGTCCGGTCGACAACCTGGCGTATCAGGCCACGTGCTTCGGTCGTGCCGCGGCCAGCGGGCACACGCCCGCGTTGCGTCACGTGTTGCCGGTCTCCGACGAACTGCCGCGGGGTGCGTTGCTGGTGGAAGAAATCGTCGGCCACGCGGCGACGCTGCCGCAGGATCTCGGCACCATCGCGCGCGCACTGGCCCGTATCCACGCGCTGCCGCTGCCGAACGGTCAGGAGCGGCCGCCTCTGGACGACGCTTCAGATCCGCTGTTCGCCTTGCTGACCGAGATCGAAGGCCAGGCCCGGCACCTCGAATCGGCGGCGTTCGCAGCGCGCGTGCGCCGAGCCATCAACGTGGAGATCGAACGCCTTCGCCGGCTCTGCGGCCGCCAGGCGCGCCCCGCGAAGACGCTGGTCTCGGTCGACGCCCATCCCGGTAACTTCATCGTCAAGGCGGACGGCGAAGCGGTGCTCGTCGACCTCGAAAAGTGTCGCTACAGCTACCCGCCGCTCGACCTGGCCCATGCCACGCTCTACACATCGACCTCCTGGGATCTCGACAACCGCGCGACCCTGACGCCGGCAGAAGTCGCGGCAACCTACGCGCTCTGGGCGGCAGAGTGCGGTCGCGGCGCCGCCGAGTGGTGCGACTGGCACTTGCCGCTGCGTCGGGCGATGTGGCTGTGGTCGCTGACTTGGTGCGCGAAGGGGCGGGTCGTCTCGAAGTACCCCACACCGGCCGTCGCCGGCGGGGAGGACTGGTCGGCTGCGAGCGGAACAGCCGTGCTGTTCGATCACGTGCGCGATCGCGTCGCTCACTATCTTTCGACCGAGGGCGTCGAACGGGTCCTCGCCGAATTCGACGCACTGGTCGCGCTCCGGCCTTTCACGACCAGCGCCATGGAGTCCGACCGGTGATCGATCGGCAAGCCACCGCCGCGATCCGCCCCGCCATCGACGCCCTGGCACGCGTCCTGGTTCGTGCCGGGGCCAGCGCCGACGCGTTGTCGTTCGTTGGCCTGGCCATCGGTTGGCTGGCTGCGCTCGCCATCGCGATGCATGCGGACGCGATCGGCGCGGCCGCCATCCTGCTGTCGCGGCTCTTCGACGGTCTCGACGGCGCAGTCGCTCGCCAGACGACACCGACCGACCGCGGCGGCTTCCTCGACATCAGTCTGGACTTCCTCTTCTATCCCGCCATCCCCCTGGCCTTCGCGATCGCCGATCCAATCGCCAATGCGCTGGCGGCGGCCGTGCTCCTCGCCGCATTCGTCGGCACCGGCACCAGCTTCCTCGCCTTCGCCGTCCTCGCCGCCAAGCGCGGGCTGACCAGCGCGGCCTATCCCGACAAGTCGTTCTACTTCCTCGGCGGCCTGACCGAAGCCGCCGAAACACTGGCCTTCTTCGTCGCCATGTGCCTGTGGCCGCAGCACTTCGCCATCTTGGCGTACGTGTTCGCTGCTCTCTGCGTCGTGACCATCGGGATGCGACTGCATTGGGGCTGGAAGGTCTTCGACCCGGCACACGGGCCATGAAGGTCCCCGAATGAACAAGCGGTGGTGGATTGCAGCGGTCGTTGTCCTGATGGTCGCGGCATGGTTCGCCCTGGGACTCGGTCACTACCTGAATCTCGATGTGCTGAAGAGCGAGCAGGCCCGGCTGGAAGCCTGGCGCGCCGGCAACCCGCTGCGTGCCGCCGTCGTCTTCTTCGCGATCTACGTGGCCGTGACCGGGCTTTCGCTGCCCGGCGCCACCATCCTGACGCTGGCCGCCGGGGCGATCTTCGGCCTCGCGTGGGGAACCCTGATCGCTTCGTTCGCGGCTTCGATCGGCGCCACGATCGCGTTCCTGCTTTCGCGCTGGGTCCTGCGCGATTGGGTGGCATCGCATTTCGCTGCACGACTGCGAAGCGTCGACGACGGCATCCGCAAGGGAAGCAGCTTCTACCTGCTCACTTTGAGGCTGGTGCCGGCGCTGCCGTTCTTCCTCATCAACCTCGCCATGGGCCTGACCGCCATCGGCACGCTCACGTTCTACTGGGTCAGCCAGCTGGGCATGCTGGTTGGCACAGTGGTCTACGTCAATGCCGGAACGCAACTCGCCCGGGTCCGAACGCTCTCGGACATCGCATCGCCAGGATTGCTGCTCTCGTTCGTGCTGCTCGCCCTCGTTCCGCTCGCCACCAAGGCGGCAGTCGACGGCTACCGGCGGCGCAAGCTCACCGCCCGCTGGCACAAGCCTTCGCACTTCGACCGCAACCTTGTCGTGATCGGCGCCGGCTCGGCGGGGCTTGTGTCGGCCTACATCGCCGCTGCGGTGAAGGCCAAGGTCACGCTGGTCGAGCGCGATCGAATGGGCGGCGACTGCCTCAATACGGGATGCGTGCCGTCGAAGGCTCTGATCCGGACCGCACGTCTGGTGGCCGACATTGGACGTGCGGCCGAGCTGGGTCTTCGTGGCGCACGGGCCGACGTCGATTTCGCGGCCACCATGGAGCGCGTGCAGCGAGTGGTCGGCGAGGTCGCGCCGCACGACTCGGTCGAGCGCTACACCGCGCTCGGCGTCGAGGTGCTCGCGGGTGATGCGCGCATCGCCACGCCCTGGCAGGTCGACATCACCCGAGCCGACGGCACCGTTCAAAGCCTGAGCACGCGAAGCATCGTCATCGCGACCGGCGCCGCGCCTGCCATCCCCGACATTCCCGGCCTCGCCGAGTCGGGCTACGTCACCTCGGACACGATCTGGAGCCTGCGAACCCTGCCCGCCAGGCTGCTGGTGCTCGGCGGCGGCCCGATCGGCTGCGAGCTGGCGCAAGCCTTCGCGCGGCTCGGTTCCCGGGTCACGCAGGTCGAGATGGGTCCGCGCCTGCTCTCGCGCGAGGACGACGATGTCGCCGCTTTGGTAACCGCGCAGTTCCTGGCCGAGGGCGTCGACCTTCGCGTGGACCATTGCGCGCTCCGCTTCGAGCGGCAAGCCGAAGAAAGAGTCCTCGTCTCCAAACACTCGGGCAACGAAGTCCGGATCCCGTTCGACGTGGTGCTGATCGCCGTCGGCCGCGCGGCCCGGTTGAAAGGCTTCGGCCTCGACGAGCTCGGCATCGACACCGGCAAGACTGTGGAAACCAACGGATTCCTGCAGACGACGCTGCCGAACATCTACGCCGCCGGCGACGTGGCAGGCCCGTACCAGTTCACCCACGTCGCGGCACACCAGGCGTGGTATGCGACCGTCAACGCGCTGTTCGATCCCTTCAAGAAGTTCCGGGTCGACGACCGCGTGATTCCGGCGGCCACGTTCGTCGAGCCCGAAGTGGCGCGGGTCGGGCTCAATGTTCGCGAAGCGACCGAGCAGAAGCTGGCCCACGAGGTCACGATCTTCCACGTCGCCGACCTCGATCGAGCGATCGCCGACAGCGCAGCGAAGGGATTCGTCAAGGTCCTCACCGTGCTGGGCAAGGACAGGATCCTCGGCGTCACCATCGTCGGGGAGCATGCGGCCGACATCCTGGCCGAGTTCGTCCTGGCCATGAAGCACGGCATCGGCCTGAACAAGATCCTGGGCACGATCCACACCTATCCGACGATGTCAGAAGCCAACAAGTCGGTTGCCGGTGCGTGGAGGCTCGTCCACCAGCCGACGAGGCTGCTTGCGTTCGCAGCCCGTTTTCACGCCTGGCGCCGTGGATAGAGGCGGCGACCCGCGCGACGGCGAGCTCGTGGAGCTCCTCGTCGTCATGCCCGTGCTGAACGAGGCCGCTTCGCTGGCACAAAGCCTGCGAGCGCTTCAGCCATTGCGACGGCGCGGCGCTTCGCTCGTCGTGGTCGATGGCGGCAGCACCGACGGCAGCATCGATATCGCCTACCCCCTGGCAGATCGGACCTTGAGCGCCGCTCGCGGTCGCGCTTCGCAAATGAACGCGGGCGCAGCGGCGCAGCGGTGCCGCGTCATGCTCTTCCTGCATGCGGACACGCGGCTGCCCGATGACGCGTACGAACT
>JBDTIO010000416.1:0-2915 GCA_039936375.1 Caldimonas sp.
GCACCTGGCCTACAGCCATCGTGCGGCTACGCTGCATCGCCGTCAGCTCTTGCCGCTCGGCATCGCTCAAGTTCATCTTTCCCATCCACGTTGGAGTGGGTGCGAAGTCATTGGTTCAACCGACTAGGGACGCCTCTTCTTGTGTTTCCTCTTGAACTTCATCGAGGCGCTGACCGTGGACCGCTCTTCGACCAGCGGCATCTTTAATCGGGCGTCGCTGCGCTTCCGTCCGCGCTGTACCTGGGAGTTCAAGCTGCTCTCGCCCATGAGATAAGCAATGCTTACTGGTGCGATTTTCCCCAAGGGCCGGCGTATTGACGCTAGGAGCGGCAACCCGGCGAACAGCCACAAAGGCGCATTGCCATACAACGAGGCCCAACGAGCATACGGGGTCAATCCGGTCCGGCCTTCCACTTCACCTAATAAGACTGCCGTTGTGTACGGAGGGATTGACGCTGTCACGTGTCCGAGGTGGTCGATGATTGCAGTCACTCCCGCGTTGTCGGCCCGTAGCATTGGCCGTTGAAGCTCAAGCGAGCGCATTCTCGAGGCGTTCAGCTCTTGGTCCAACGCGATCGTTTGCCCGAACCAGACCATATCGCCTAAGTGCGCAAGCACCGTCGGCGCCGTAGTCTCGTCGCGAAACGGCTCGGCCAATTCGTCGCCAAACATGCTTTCGAAACAGATGTGCGGAAGAACGCGTTGTCCTTTGACAAAGAACGGCTTGGCAACCTCCGTTCCGCGCTTGAAGTCACTCAGGCGGAGGTGCATCTTCCCCACCAGCAGCCACTTGAGATTCAACGGTATCGACTCTCCAAATGGAACCAGGTGGCGCTTGTCGTAGCGATACACGCCGGCGCTCGATAGCCCCACAACCGAGTTGCTGAGGCGACGCATTGGGTCTTGCAATAGCACACCAACCAGCGCCGCCTGTTCGCCTCTTCGAAAGCGATCAGCAATCCTAGTAGTCTCGTACGGAAAGTTCTCCCACGACCGTTCTGCTGTAAGCATGATTGCTTCGGGGGTGACGCTCAGATCCGCCCGTGAGGCAGTTAGTTGCATGCTCGCCCAAGCCGGCTCTTGGAAAAATCGCGGCCCATTAAAGGCGGCATCGTCCGTGACGTTGGTCTGTAGCAATGCGACGCTGAGCCTCCCGTTTGTCGCCGTGAACTGCTTCGGAAGCGCCCCGTGAAGGATTAGAAGAACGGTGACCACGCTTAACAGCGGCGCATACGATCTTCGACCGGCTGATCCCAAGGCAGACGCAATTGCTGCCGCGGCCCACGAGGCCAAAAATCCGACACCAAAAACGCCCACCCAGGGCGCCGCGACCGCAAGCGGGCCCTCGATATGGGCATAGCCACTGATTCCCCAGGGAAAACCGGTGAAAAGCGTGCTGCGAACCAGCTCTCCCAGCATCCAACACGAAGCGAACAGGATTGCATCGAACGCCGGCCGGTCGCGTCGTAATTTCGAAAAAAGGAAAAGCGCCGCCGCAAGGATGGAGCCCATGAAGACGGAAAGCGTCACGACCAAAGCAGCCGCGATCAACCACGGCACACCTATGTGCTCGCGCATCGACACGAACAGCCACCAAACGCTCGCTGCTGTGTATGTGCCGCCGAATATCCACCCCAAGCGAGCGCACTGCTCTGGAGTGGTCCTCGAGCAGCAGTCGTATAGGACTGCCGTGCAGGCAATCGCTAGAAGCCAAAATGTCGGGCGAGTCAGGGGCCAAGTGGCCAGCGCGCCACAAGCTGCCACGAGCGCTATGTCCCTGACAACATGATCAGAACGCTCGTTGCTTTGCGTGATCTTCGCGCCGCTGAGCCAGCTACGAATCGAGGTCAGCGGCATGGGGCAGAGGCACCCGATTCGTGTCCGGCACTCTCTACGGTTCCCAGAGATATGAAGACCGGCTCGAGCGCCGCCCGCCACGCAGTCAATCGGTCCAGAAGGATGTCTCCCTGAAAGGTTGTTCCCTGTCTTAAGGACTCTTGCGCCTCATCGATGGAAGTCCCTTTGCGCAGCTCGACGCTCACGGCAAACATCGGCTCACCGGGTATGGCAGCAGGGTCGGTCATCGCTAGTTCCCTGGGGCATTCTGACCTTTGTGCGACTTTCGAGATATAGCCTTCTGCGGAGTTCGCCATGGGACGCCCCATGTTTTGCCGTCGCAATGCAACTCGTTGCCCCACTCGAAGTTGCCGTACAAGTCGACTAGGAGAGTACAGCCGGACTACAAATGAGGGTGCGCTTGCATCCAGCGCTGACTGGATGGTTTGAACCCTCAGGTCCGTCCCCTGTTTCGGTACGCTGCGCGCGTTTTGCTGAGAAGAGCTCGCAATGTTACGGACAATTACCCCCGACAAGGTCACATGGCGTGAGATCTCGACGCCGATAGCCCAAGCCGAAACCAACATGATGGTTGCAAAGCATAGACGCCTGAAAGAGGGGTCAACAAGCTTCATTTCGAGAGTGTGCTCCCGCGTCGATAGTCATCATTGAGACTGTGCCATCCGTTGGCCTTCGTAGCCACATCGTGTTAGTTGGCTGACTTGGCGTTCTGCGGGTCGGAAATGATCAACGTGGCACGGGGTGCTTTTTAGAATGGCTGTAGCGATACTGCTGGGCCGAGTTCGAGCATTCTTGAACTAGCCGCTGAGCGGTCACGGGCTCGGATGCATTGATGCATCATGGTATTCGTCGACTTCGCTTTTGCACCACCGCTGTCACCACGACAGCCAAGGGCTCGCCCGCCCTGGGGCTTTGACTGATGATGAAGTAGCAGGATGTTGAAATACCGAGAAGGACCTGCGCGTCGATTGATCCTCGTTATCGCGAAGCTTCGTTCCAATTGTCGCTACCCCGGGTTGGCGGCCGGAGTGCGGCCCTTCTTGGCTGCTGCGATAGGC
>JBDTIO010000417.1:0-5341 GCA_039936375.1 Caldimonas sp.
CTCTTCACCTTGACGCTCGGGATGCGCGTCCTCGGTGACCGGCTCTGGGAGCGGATCCACCGCGAGCCCTCGGGCAACCCGTTCAATTCGCTGCTGCAACTCGAAAGCGAGCAGGGCGTGCCGCGCAACCCGTTCATCAACGCCGGCGCCATCGCCGTCGCCGACCGACTCGTCAGCACGCTCGGCTCGGGTGCGCAGGCGGCGCTGATCGACATGCTCTCCGGGCTGTGCAGCGAGCCGATTGGCTTCGATGAAGAGGTCGCCGCTTCGGAGCAGGCCACCGGCTTTCGCAACGCGGCGCTCGGCAACTTCATGAAGAGCTTCGGCAAGCTCGACAACGACGTCGCCACCGTTCTCGACTTCTATTTCCATCAATGCTCGTTGCGGATGAGCTGCCGGCAACTGGCACGCGCCGCCGGTTATCTCTGCCGCGATGGCGGCCACCCCGACGGCGACTCGCCGGTCGTGAGCGAACGCCAGGCGCGGCGCCTGAACGCGCTGATGCTCACATGCGGCACGTACGATGCGGCCGGAGAATTCGCCTACCGCATCGGCCTGCCGTGCAAGAGTGGCGTCGGTGGCGGCATCGTTGCAGTCGTGCCCGACAGATTGAGCCTGTGCGTCTGGTCGCCGGCAGTCGACGCAAGCGGCAACTCGGTGCTCGGCACGCAGGCCCTGTAGCTGTTCGCAAGCCGCACCGGGCTGTCGATTTTCTGAGGAGCGAGGCGATGAGCTGGTTCGAAGGGTTCGAAAGTGGCCTGCACGCGGCCGGCGAGGTGGAGTTGTTCGCGCACACCGGCGGCAATCCCGGCAAGCCTCCGCTTCTTCTTCTGCACGGCTATCCGCAGACGCACGTCATGTGGCATCGGGTGGCCCAGCGCCTGGCCGCCGATTTTTCGCTCGTCATTCCGGACTTGCGCGGCTACGGCGACTCGACCAAGCCCGGGCCGGCCGCAACACCGGACGCCGATCACGCCTTGCACAGCAAGCGGGCGATGGCGGCCGACATGGCAGCGCTGATGAGTGGCCTCGGCCACTCGCGGTTCGCCGTCGTCGGGCACGACCGCGGTGGTCGCGTCGCGCATCGGCTGGCGCTCGATCACGCCGACCGCATCGAGCGCCTCGCCGTGATCGACATCGTGCCGACGCTTGACATGTACGACATGACCGAGATGCGCTTTGCGACTCTGTACTACCACTGGTTCTTCCTGATCCAGCCGGCGCCACTGCCGGAGCGGATGATCGGCGGCGACCCGTCGTTCTTTCTGCGCTGGGCCTTTCGCGGCTGGGGGCGAAAGCCGGTCGAGGGCGACATCGAGCCCGAGGCGTTGGCGGAGTACGAACGATGCTTCGGCCGCGCCGACACGATCCACGCCACCTGCGAGGACTATCGCGCTTCGGCCTCGATCGACCTCGAGCACGACCGAGCCTCGCGCGACGCCGGCGAAAAAATCGTCTGCGACACACTGGTGTTGTGGGGCGAGCACGGCGTCGTCGGCAAGCTCTATGCACCGCTGGTTCTGTGGCGCGCCCAATGCGCCGGCAAGCTCGACGGCAAGGCGATGAACGCCGGCCACTTCATTCCGGAGGAGCTGCCCGACGAGACGGCCCGCCGCCTGCGCGACTTCCTTCTCGCCCGTTAGGCGCAGTTCACGCTTTCCAAGCGTCGGCGCCAGGAGGCCCGGTCTACCATCGCGCCACTTCGAGGGAGGAGCGCCCATGTTCGCGTGGATCAATCGGCTCGACCAGCATTTCCCGATCCGCTATTCGGCCTGGGCGCTGTGCATGGTCGGCTTCGCCGCGAGCGTCTTCGCCTGGGCCCGCATGGGCATGGACGTGTGGCCGGCGATCGTCTTTCTCGGCCTCGTGCTGCTCGGCATCCGCGATACCCGGCAGACGCGCCATTCGATCCTGCGCAACTATCCGGTCATCGGCCACCTGCGCTTCCTGTTCGAGTTCATCCGGCCCGAGATGCGCCAATACTTCATCGAAGGCGACAACGAATCGGCGCCGTTCTCGCGCCAGCAACGCTCACTCGTCTATCAGCGCGCCAAAGGCGACTCCGACAAGCGGCCGTTCGGCACCCAGATCAACGTCGCCGGCATCGGCTACGAATGGATCAACCACTCGCTGCAGCCGACGGTGCTGAAGACACACGACTTTCGCGTCACCATCGGCGAGACGCGGGCGCAGCCCTACAGCGCCAGCCTCTTCAACATCTCGGCGATGAGCTTCGGCGCCCTCTCGGCCAACGCCATCCTGGCGCTCAACGCCGGCGCCAAGCGCGGCAACTTCGCCCACGACACCGGCGAAGGCTCGATCAGCCGGCATCACCGCGCCAACGGCGGTGACCTGATCTGGGAAGTCGGCTCGGGCTATTTCGGCTGCTGCGGCGCCGACGGCAGCTTCTCCGAAGAAAGATTTACCGCCAACGCGCTCGACCCGCAGGTGAAGATGATCGAGGTCAAGCTCTCGCAAGGCGCCAAGCCCGGCCACGGCGGCGTCCTGCCCGGACCGAAGGTCACGCTCGAGATCGCCGAGGCGCGCGGCGTGCAGCCGTGGGTCGACTGCGTCTCGCCGGCGTCGCACAGCGCCTTCGGCACGCCGATCGAGATGATGCATTTCATCGAGCGGCTGCGCACGCTCTCGGGCGGCAAGCCGACCGGCTTCAAGCTCTGCATCGGCCATCCCTGGGAGTGGTTCGGCATCGCCAAGGCGATGCACGAGACCGGCATCCTGCCCGACTTCATCGTCGTCGACGGCGCCGAGGGCGGCACCGGCGCGGCGCCGCTCGAGTTCACCGATCACGTCGGCTCGCCGCTGCAGGAGGGGTTGCTGCTCGTGCACAACACCCTGGTCGGGCTCGACCTGCGCAAGAAGATCCGCCTCGGCTGCGCCGGCAAGGTGGTGAGCGCCTTCGACATCGCGCGCATGCTGGCGCTCGGCGCCGACTGGTGCAATGCGGCGCGCGGATTCATGTTCGCGCTCGGCTGCATCCAGGCGCAGACCTGCCACACCGGCAGTTGCCCCACGGGCGTGACGACGCAGGATCCGCAGCGACAGAAGGCGCTCAACGTGCCGACAAAGGCCGAGCGCGTGTACCACTTCCATCAGAACACGCTGATGGCGCTGAAGGAACTGGTGCAGGCGGCCGGCCTCGGCGACCCGGCCGAGATCACGGCGTCGCACATCGTGCGGCGCAACTCGGAGCATGGCGTCAAGCTGCTCGCCAACCTGCTGCCGTTCGTGCAGCCCGGCGAACTGCTTTCGGGGCAGACGAACCTTCAGGTGTTTCGCACCTACTGGCCGATGGCCAGCGCGACCAGCTTCAAGGCGACGCCGCAGGCCGCCTGACGATTCAGGCGGGCGGCGCGGTGTCGATGAAGCTCTGCCTGGCGTTCAGCTTGTCGGCCAGCCTCCCGAGATTCGGGTTTTCTTCGCGCCAGGCAATGGCCGGGAAGCGGAACGACAGGTAGTCGAGGGCGCAGCCGACGGCGATGTCGGCCAGCGTCATGTGAATGCCGGTGCACCAGGGCTTGTCGGCCAGGCCGGTGGCGATCGCTTCCAGCGACGCGCCTACCTTGACGAACTGCCGGTCGATCCAGGCTTGGCTGCGCTGCTCGGCGGTGCGATGCGGCCAGGTCGCTTCGAGGCGCGCCAGGATCGCCGCGTCGAGAATGCCGTCGCCGATCGCTTCCCAGGTGCGAACCTCGGTGCGCTCGCGGTTCGGCTCGGGAATGAGCCGCGCCAGCGGAGAGCGGGCGTCGAGATACTCGACGATGACGCGCGAATCGAAGACCGCTTCGCCGCCTTCCATGACCAGACACGGCACCTTGCCGAGTGGATTGGATTCGAGAATGTCGTCGCTGCCCCAGACGTCTGCCTGCTCGAACTGGTAGTCGAGCTTTTTCTCGGCCATCACGATGCGCACCTTGCGCACGTACGGGCTCGTCAGGGAACCGATCAGTTTCATGTGCCGCCGCGCCGCCTTGTCCGCGTTGTTCGAGAACTACCGTTCCGCTCGATCCAGCGGCGTCGATTTCATTCTAGGCGCAGCCGATAATGCCGGGCTCGCCCGCTCGCCTCCCGCCCCGGACTGCTGCCGATGCCCGCCTCGCCGCTCACTGCCTTGTCGCCGCTCGACGGCCGCTACGCCGCCAAGGTCGACAAGCTCCGGCCGCTGCTCTCGGAGTACGGGCTCATCCGCTGCCGGGTCCGGGTCGAGGTCGAGTGGTTCATCGCCCTGTCCGACGCCGGCTTCGACGAATTCAGGCCACTCGGCAAGGAAGCGCGAGCGACGCTGTACGGCCTCGTCGAAGGATTCTCCGAGGCCGACGCCGAGGCGATCAAGGCGATCGAGCGAACGACGAATCACGACGTCAAGGCGGTCGAGTACTGGCTGGTCGAACAGATCGGCAGCGACCTCGGGTTGGCGCCGGCAGCGGGCTTCCTGCATTTCGCGTGCACCAGCGAGGACATCAACAACACCAGTCATGCATTGATGCTCGAGGCAGCGCGACGCGACGTGCTGCTGCCCGCGCTCGACGCCGTCATTGCGTTGCTCTCGGCGCGCGCCGTCGAGCACGCCGCGCAACCGATGCTCTCGCGCACGCACGGCCAGACGGCCAGTCCGACGACGCTCGGCAAGGAGATCGCCAACGTCGCCGCGCGCCTCGTCGGCGCCCGCGAACGCATCGCCTCGGTGCGGCTACTCGCCAAGATGAACGGCGCCGTCGGTAACTACAACGCGCACATCGCCGCCTACCCGGACTTCGACTGGGAGTCGTTCTCGCGCCGCGTCGTCGAGGAGCGCATCGGCCTGGCCTTCAACACGCACACGACGCAGATCGAACCGCACGATGCAATGGCCGAGCTGTTCGACGCCGTCAAGCGCTGCAATACCATCCTGGTCGACTGGTCGCGCGACGCCTGGGGCTACATCAGCCTGGGCTACTTCACGCAGAAGACGGTCGCCGGCGAGATCGGTTCGAGCACGATGCCGCACAAGGTCAACCCGATCGACTTCGAGAACGGCGAAGGCAACTTCGGCATCGCCAACGCCCTCTTCGCGCACATGAGCGAGAAGCTGCCGATCTCGCGCTTCCAGCGCGACCTGACCGACAGCACGGTGCTGCGCAACATGGGCGTCGCTTTCGGCCACACCCTGCTCGGCTATGACTCGATGGCCCGCGGCATGACCAAGCTGGCGGTCGGCGCCGCGGCGATCGACGCCGATCTCGATGCGGCCTGGGAAGTGCTCGCCGAGCCGGTGCAGACGGTCATGCGCCGGCACGGCATCGCCAACCCGTACGAGCAGCTCAAGGAACTGACGCGCGGCAAG
>JBDTIO010000418.1:0-7841 GCA_039936375.1 Caldimonas sp.
CTATACATCGTCGATCTCGCGCCGGCCGCGGCCTGAGCCCTTGCCGTCGTCGACCGAACGCCGGCGCCCGCGGTATCGAGTTCTCGAATGAACGATCGAATCGCACCTATCCTGGCCCGGATCTACGCGATGGCGCTTCTGCTCCATGAACGGGCACGACATGTCCTCCATGGAAGGCATGTCGATGGACGACGACATGATGATGAAGAGCGCCTTCGGCCCCTATTCGATGACGCGCGACGGCTCGGGCACCTCGTGGCAGCCCGAGGCGACGCCGACCGATGGCCTGCACGTCATGAAAGGCGACTGGTCACTCATGGCGCACGGCCACGTCAACGCGATCTACGACAAACAGACCGGGCCGCGCGGCGACAACAAGGCCTTCACCGAGAGCATGGAGATGCTGATGGGCAACCGTCCGATCGGTCCCGGCACGCTCGCCTGCGCGCCATGGTGTCGCTCGATCCGACCATGGGCAAGAGCGGCTATCCGCTGCTGTTCCAGACGGGGGAGACTGCCGACGGCAAGACGCCGCTGGTCGATTGCCAGCATCCCCACGACCTGTTCATGGAGCTGTCGACTTCGTACAGCCTCCCGATGGGCCATGACGGCGCGGCCTTCGCCTACGTCGGACTGCCAGGCGAGCCGGCGCTTGGCCCTTCTGCCTTCATGCACCGCTTCTCCGGCATGCGCAGTCCCGAAGCGCCGCTGACGCACCACTGGCTGGATTCCACGCACATCACGTACGGAGTCGCGACATTGGGCGCGAGCAAGGGTCCGTTCCAACTCGAAGGTTCATGGTTCAACGGCCGCGAGCCGGATCAGTTCCGCTGGAACATCGAGGCGCGCAAGTTCGATTCTTGGTCGACGCGCCTCACCTACAACCCGCTCCCCGAGCTGTCGATGCAGGTGAGCTACGGAGACCTCAAGACCCCCGAGCAGCTGGAGCCCGACACGCGCGTCAAGCGGACCACCGCCTCGGCCACCTACTTTCGCGGGGCGGCCGACAGCAGTTGGGGAACGACGCTCGCCTACGGCCGGAACAAGAAGTCAGGACCGACGACCAACGTCAGCGAACCCGGCTGGCTGCTCGAGTCGACCTACACGCTGCGCGACACGCACACGATCTTCGCGCGAGCGGAACAGGTCAGGAACAGCGAGCTCTTTCACGAGGGCCAGCCTTTGCACGGCGAGGAGTTCACCATCCGCAAATTCTCCGTCGGCTACATCTACGACTTCGCCAGGACGGGTCCTGTGAAGTGGGGATTGGGTGGCCTGGTCGGTTTCGGGCGCCCGCCATCTCAGCTTGACGCCTACTATGGCAGCAGCCCGAAGTCGTACATGGTGTTCCTGCAAGGGCGCTTATGAGTCGACGCGCCGCCCGAGGGTGGTTCCCACTGCAACTCGGCTTGAACATCCCCCTGAAATTGCCTGTCGGTCTTCATGATCTTCTCCAGTTGAGTCGTCGTGGTGACGGTCGCGGACCCATCTCGAACGGAGTCTCGAACGAATGGATGGGGAATGACTGGTCCGTGCCGCAGGCTTCTATTGCGAGCCCGGACACCAGTAGGCTTCGTGCTGCCGCCGCTCGCGCCAACTAAGAGCAAGAACAAGGGTCCGAGGGGATAGGCGGCCAATGCAATCGCGTTGAAGCGGGCCCGCAGCCTGCATAGTCGGCCTTTCCTCAATGAAAAGCCAAATGGCCACCTTCGCAGTTTTGACAGAAACCTCCGGCAAAGTGTTCGCCGTCAATCCCGAGCAGATCAAGTTGCTCCGCCTGTCCGACGACAAGCAAGGGCCTTTCGTCATCGTCATCACCGACGCAGGCATCACTGCGTCGGTTCGCGGCGACCTTCAAACCGTGATCCAGCAACTTCAGGCTGTTGGCTCGGCTTTGGCCTGATCCTGTCGATCGGGATGTCATAAGTGTCAACTCATGCCGCTTGACGGTGCCAATTACATCGTCTCCTTCACAAACTCGCAGTGGGCGCGTTTGTTGTCAACGTTCGCCGGCGGAGTTTGAGTTTGGAGTAAGCCGAGCGTCGGTGCAGAGCCGGTGCAGCCAGGGCTGACTCTCGGCGGAGGGGCTCCTGGGACGCCTCTCGGTGACCCAGCGGTTCGCACCAGGTCCTAGCTCGCGACTTGGTGGTAATACCAGGCAAGCGCATCGGCTTGCGTGGGGTTGCCACCGAGTTCCCTATCGAGGAACTTCAGGAGCATCGCCGTTTGGGTGGCCAGACCGGCGTTGTGCACGCAGCGGAGCATCCGGTACACGCGCCAGTCCCGCTGCGGCATCGCTGCCCAGGCCTGCGGTGCCGCGCGCCACAACAAACTGCCGTCGCGCTCGACGAGGCCGAGATGCCGGACGACACGGTTGAACGACTGGAGCAAGGCGGGTGGAAGCTCCGGATCATCGACGGCCGTCGCGCGCAGAACGCGACGGCCGATCACTGGCGCGTCGGGATCCGCATGGCTGCGGCCGCCCGTCGGGAACATCCAGGCGATGGCACTCGGACGCTGCTCGAGCGCCGCGTCGCTCAACGCGATCGTCTCGTCGAGGCTGGCTCGCTGCCAGGCGCGCCACTTCGCGACGTTCTCCGTGTTACAGGCGTCGCGTTCGACGGAGCGCTCTTCGGCGAAGGCTTCCGGGTCGAAGTTCGTCTCGAAGAACTGCTCGTAGATCGTCTTCGCGGCTTCGAGGTCCGACACCATTCACTGAATCTAGCAGTGGCACTGCGCGGTGCTTGTGCCGCCTATCCAGCGCGTCGCGCCGGCTCATGCAGGAGTTGGCACTTCGTTTATCGGACCGCGGCAAACCACCCGGTGACGCAACATCGCAGACGACAAGCGCTGGCCGGCCAGGCTTGGAGAGACCTTTTTTTCCACGCTTCGCCAACAGATCTTCAATACATTTCGCATGAATCGCTGACGCGTGATGCGGTAGCTTCGCCCACCGACGCCACGCGAGAACATGCATGCCAAAGCCGATGCGCCTTGAGGATGACGTCGAGCTGCCCAGTGGTCGAAGCGTGCGCGTCACCCGCAAGTGGCGGCCGCACCGGCCATGGCACGTCGTTGGCTCAGGCGTCGACGCGCGTGTCTGTCGCGCCCACGCGAGCTCGGCACTGCCGAGCGTGGAGTTCTACCAGGAGCCCGACACCGGCGACGATCTGATCTTGGAGGAAGCGGACGCCAAAGCCGTTGTCGTGATGCTGAACTGGCGTTACTGCTGATACCACGCGCGCAGCACTCCGGAGTGAATGAACTCCTCAGATGACGGCGGTTCGCACGTTTCCCTGTCGCCGCGAAATCGACCCAAGAAGCACGCCCTCATGACACGCCGCGTCGATCGAGCGTGCGAGCATGGCGCGAAACGCCGAGTAGATCTGCGCCATGTTCTCCCGCTTGTACGGAAAGAGATCATCGGGATCCATCGAATGGACGACGGCTGCCGGATCCATCTCGAAGACGAGCAGCTCGCCGGAGGGCGTCTCGGCGCAGTCGATGACGAGAAGTTCAAGCCCGAAGCGGTTCGAGATGGCCTCCAGCGCCTGCCGGTGACGCACCGAGAAGTCGGTCTTGAAGGCGCGCATGAACCGTTCCTCTTCGGCGCGCTTGGCTGCGCTTTCATTCATGCCGGCATTGAGGTAGTGAATCATCCAGTGGTCCGAGATCCCCATGTGCGCCGCAAAGGGCACGCTATCGACAAGCGCAACCCGGTACTTGCGGAACTGTCCGTCGGGGCTGCGGTAGTCGATGAAGGGAGAGACGAAAAACTCCTCGAACGTATTGCCGTCGAGATACGACTCAAGCTCGCCGAGCGTGCCGATCTTGCTCAGGCCATGGCCTGCATGCGAATCGACCGGCCGAACGATCAGAGGCAGCGTGCCACCCTCGAGGATCGCGTTCAGGGCGAGCTCGCCCCGTGCTGTCCGGGACAGGAGTGCGCGCGTCGTGCGTGACGTTGGCGGCATGACCAGACCACGGACGTCGGCCAGGTGCCGATACGCTTCGGACCGACAGGTCCTGGCAATGCCGGCCGGCCGGTTGAAGATCGGCTCGGCATTAGTCGGCAGCGATCGGCCGAGGGATTGCAGCAGCCCAAGCGTCCGGTCCGACTGAGAAATCGCCACGATCATTGCATCGTGCTCCGGGAGTTCGCGAGGCAGCTGCTCTCCCGGCTGAAGATAGATCATCGTCAGCTCGATATCCGAGTCTTCGAACAGAAAGGGAAGCGGCGCGTTGACCATGAGATCGCCCGAAGACATGATCGCAAGCAGGCGTATCGCCGCGCGCCGCGAAGAAGCGAGCCGGTATATGCGTGACGCCTGCAGTGCCTCGGCTTGAACCGCCAATCCCACCGTGTTGACGTCCGACAAGAGAAGAATCGTCGAAAGGTCCATCAGGGCGTTCGCGTCGGACTCTCGGCCGGCAGCGCGGCCGATGAGTTCCGCGGCCAGAGGTCTCAGGTCGAAGCCGCGAAATGCCATCGTCATGAGACACGCCAACCCCATGAGCTGCCCATCGGTATCACGGGTCTGCTCCAGAGCAGGCGCAGAGGTCATGGTCTTTTTTTCCGGGCACCGATGAAGACAGCATATGGGAGCGCCGCCCGTCCAATGGTTTTCACAGGAGGGGAAATCCAGGTCATTTCGTCGCCGATGAGCGCGCCTGTATCGCAATCACCCGTCTGTTCCAGCTTTCCGCGCCTGCAAGGGTGACAGCCGGCTATCGGCCGCCAGGCGACCTTCTCGCCGCCGCCTTCGCCAGCGGTGGGATGCGCCGACGAGCGCGGCCGAGATGCCCGCCACTGCGCCGATGCCCAGAGCCCAGCGGGGCCCGAATGCATCGGCGACCCAGCCGACGATCGGCGCCCCGATCGGCGTGCTCCCCAATGCGATGGCCAGGTAGATGGCCATCACCCGGCCCCGCATGGTCGGCTCGGTCGACAGCTGGACGGTGCTGTTCGCGGTGGTCATGAAGGTCTGTGCGGCCATACCGATGACGGCGAGGGTTGCGCCGAAGAGCCAGTAGTTCGGCATCAGCGCACCCAACGTGCAGCCGACGCCGAAAACCGCCGCACCGACGAGCAGGATCGAGAGGCGCGGCTGCGCACGCCTGGCCGAAAGAAGCGCGCCGGTCACCGAGCCCACGGCCATGCAAGACGTCAGCAGGCCGTACTGGTCCGCGCCGACATGAAAGACGCTGACGGCCATCGTCGCGATGAAGATCGGAAAATTGAGCCCGAACGTCGCCACCAGGAACAGCATGGACAGCACCACCATCAGGTCGGGCCGGTGCCAGACGTAGAGAAGGCCTTCGCGAAGGCTGCCACGCGACAAGGCGCCCCGCTCGCTGCGGTGAAGCTCACCGGTGCGCAGCAGGGCGAGCGATCCCAGCACGGCGGCGAACGACGCCGCATTGAGGATGAAGAGCCAGCCGGAACCGACCGCGGCGATGACCACGCCGGCGACAGCCGGGCCGATCAGACGCGCCGCCTGGAACGACGTCGAATTCAGCGATACCGCATTCGACAGATCGGCCGCACCTACCAGCTCGAAGACAAATGTCTGCCGCGCCGGCGCGTCGAAGGCGCTGACGCAGCCGAGCAGCAAGGCAAACACATAGACGTGCCACAGCTGCACGGCGCCGAAGACGGTGAGGAGGCCCAAGGCCAGCGCCAGGGCGCCCATCGAGGCTTGGGTTGCGAACAGGAGCTTGCGTCGATCGAGATGGTCGGCCGCGAGACCGGTGAGCGGCAACAGGAGCAGCTGCGGGCCGAACTGGAGCGCCATCACCACGCCGACCGCCGTTCCGTTTTCGCGGGTCAGCTGGGTGAGCACCAGCCAGTCCTGCGCGGTGCGCTGCGTCCAAGTGCCGATGTTCGAGACGAACGCCCCGGCCACCCAGATGCGGTAGTTGCGGATGCGCAGGGACCGGAACGCACCGCTCCTCGACGCACTCACGACAGAGGCGCCCTGCACTCCCTGTTCCGCGCGTGGCGCCGCGAGGGCGCCGTGGGTGTCGCTGTCTGGTTTCATGGGCGTGACGAGGATAGTCGCCCTGCGCCGCAGACTTCAGCGGATTCGACGGCTCGATAGGCGCGGCCGGTGCCTTCGTCCAGCAATCTCGGGTGACGTATGGTTGCTCCCTACCGGTCGACTCGCTCCGGCGTGGCAGACTGAACTCGCAAGGTGCGCCGAACAAAGCCAGCGCACCATCATGTCCAGAGGAGATCGCCTTGCCATTCAACCGTTGCGTGCTGCCTTCCGTTGCTGCCTTGGTCGTCGCCGGTTGCGCGACCCAAGGTGCTCCCACGAACAACGCATCTGCCCCACCCGCCGCCATCGCGGCAGCGGCACCTCCCGCCTCCGACGACTACGGTCCGATGCAAAAAGTGAAGTCGCCGGATGGAAAGACCGATGGCGAAGTGATCGGCAGCGTCGCTGCGGGCAGCAAGTTCTCCAAGCTGCAGATCGGAATGCAGATGAACGAAGTCTTGTCGCGGATCGGTGGCCCCGATGGCACCTCGAGCCATGAGACCGGCAAGCGATGGATCCCGTTCTACTTCGGTGGAGACGCTCGAAGAGTCGAAGTCCTCTACAAAGGCGAAGGGTGCCTGACCTATACGGGAGGCAACGCGTGGGGCGGTGGCGATAACCAGCTGATTCGAATCACCGCGACCAAGCGGGTCGATTGCACGGAGTGAACCGGTGCGTCTCGAGCCGCGTCAACGCACCCAGTGGTACACCCGGTGATGATGCCGCTCATGCCCTCTTGGGCGACCGGAGCCTGTCGGATTGCGCCGGCACCGCCTGTCGGTCGCGATCTGCCGCCGCCTCGCCCACCGAAAGGTCTAGCGTCGGCCAAGGTTCGTAGATGACGTGACGCCGAGGGCGACGATCACGATCGGCCGAACGAACAGCGTCAGGTTGAACTCGCGCCGCCTGGCGTTCGATATGGCATCTGCGCCGGTGTCGTCGTTGCCAGGCCCGAAAGGATCGGTATCGTCGGACGGCATCACACTGGGTTCGGTATGCGCAAAGGGACGCCACTCCGTCAGGTTCATGCGAATTCCTTTGGTCGTGAGCCGGCTCTTGGGAAGCCTGCCGATGCTATGCGCTGCGCCGAACCGACGCGGCCTGAACGAAAGAGAAAGTCTGGAATGAGGCAGTAGCCGGCGCCGTTGCAAGGAAGACGCAACGAACGTACCGGGCCCCGAAACGAGCAATCGTAAGTAGGCGTACCTGGCACAGCCCGGGCAACGAAAAAGTCACGGCGTGAAGCTGGATTGAAAGTGTCACTGCAGACGGAAGGCCGACGCCGGGGCGCTACCTCGATGGGTCACTTCTGTAACGCCAGGCCACGGCCGGACGACGCTGCCCGTCGGGAAGCGCAGGCCAGGGCGACAAGCTCCGGGCGCCGGTTTCCTCAACCTCAGTGCGGCAGAAGCTGGCGCAGAAACGATTGCAGGCGGGGGCTTTGCGGCCGGTCGAAGAAGTCGTCCGGCGGAGCAGTCTCGATGATCTGCGCTTGATCCATGAAGATCGCGCGGTCGGCGACGCGTCGCGCGAAGCCCATCTCGTGGGTGACGATCAGCATGGTCATTCCGTCTCGGGCCAGGCTTTCCATCGTCTGCAGCACTTCGCTCACCATCTCCGGGTCGAGCGAGGCCGTTGGTTCGTCGAACAGCACCACCTGCGGCTGCGTGCACAAGGTGCGTGCGATCGCCACCCGCTGTTGCTGGCCGCCGGAGAGTTGGGCAGGGTGCTTGCGCACCTGGTCCATCAGCCCGACACGTTCCAGATAGTGGAGGGCCCGCTCCTCGGCCTCTTTGCGAC
>JBDTIO010000419.1:0-2905 GCA_039936375.1 Caldimonas sp.
GGCGCCACGCTGTCGCTTTTTGGTGCCATTGCCGCCGACATCGTCGTGGGCGGCCCGCTGGCAATGCTCGACATCCACGTGGAACGGTGGCTGCACGGGCACGCACCGGCCTATCTGATGCCGTGGATGCTGGCGGTCACGCGATTGAACTCCACCTTCGCCATCGCCTGCTACGCGACCCTGCTCGGCGTCCTGGCCTTCACCAGACGCCAGTGGCTGCGGCTGACGACGCTGGCGTTCTGTGTCGCCGGTGGCCTGCTGCTGAATGACCTCATGAAACTCGCTTTCCATCGCGCCAGGCCGGCCTTCGACGATCCCATTCTGACCTTGACGACCTACAGCTTTCCGAGCGGGCACGCCGCCGCTAGCACGATTTTTTACGCCCTCGGCGTCGCTTGGGCATTCGGACAGACGCGGGTGATTCGCTGGCGAGCGCTGGCAGTCATCGGCGCAGCGCTGCTGATCTCACTGGTTGGTTTTTCGCGCATGGTGCTCGGCGTGCACTATTTGAGCGACGTCGTTGCGGGAGTCGCCGAAGGCCTGTTCTGGGTCACCCTTTGTCTGGGTGCGCTGGCTCGCCTCTGGCCGCGACCTGTCGCACCGCGATGAAACGCATCGTCGTCGTCGTTAACGAGGGCTCGGGTCATGGCAACGACGAAGCACTGGCGGAGCGCGTGCGAGGCCTGTTCCAGGCGGCGGGCGCGGCGGTGGAAGTCATCCTGGCACGGGGTAGCGAGGTCGGCGCAAGAGCAGAACGGGCCGTCGCACAGCAGGCCGACGTCGTCGTCGCGGGCGGCGGCGACGGCACGGTCAGCGCCGTTGCCGCCGTGCTGGCGGGCAGCGAGACCGCTCTCGGCGTGCTGCCGCTCGGCACGCTCAATCACTTCGCCAAGGATCTGGGCCTTCCTCTGGCTCTCGATGAAGCGGTCGCCAGCATCGTCGCCGGCCGGACAAGTCACATCGACGTCGGTGAAGTCAACGGCAGGGTCTTCATCAACAACTCGAGCTTGGGCCTTTATCCGGACATCGTCCGTGAGCGCGAACGGCAGCAACGGCGCATCGGTCGCGGCAAGTGGCCGGCGCTGGTCTGGGCCGGTGTTTCCGCGCTGCGTCGCTACCCTTTTCTGAACGTGCGCATTTTTGCCCTCGGCCGCGAGCATCTGCGGCGCACGCCATTCGTCTTCATCGGCAACAACGAGTACCGGATGGAAGGATTCGCGATCGGCGAACGCAACGGCTTGGCCGGTGGCTGCCTGAGCCTCTATACGGCTCAGCGGCCGGGCCGGTTGCGCTTGGTGCAGTTGGCGATACGGGCACTCGTCGGCCGCTTGCGGCAGGCGCGCGACTTCGACATCGTGCTCGCCGCCGAGATCATTGTCGAAAGCCGTCATCATCGCTTGCGCGTGGCCAGTGACGGCGAAGTGACGTACATGACTCCACCGCTACGCTACCGAATCCGCCCGGCCAGTCTCATCGTCATCGGTACCGACAAGCCCCGACGGCCGCACTCCTGAGGCCTTCTTTCATGCGCACCCTGGTTCATCTTTCCGATCTGCATTTCGGCCGCACCGATCCAGCGCTCATCGAGCCCCTCCTGTCTATCGTGCAGGCGAGCGCCCCGGATTGCGTTGTCATTTCCGGCGATCTGACGCAGCGGGCGCGGCTCCGTGAGTTCCGCGAGGCACGAGAGTTCCTCGATCGCTTGTCGGCACCTCGGATCGTCGTCCCCGGCAATCACGACGTGCCGTTGTACCGCGTCTGGGAACGCCTGCTTGATCCGCTCGGCAACTATCGGCGCTACATCGACGCGGAGGTCGAGACTTCGTTCATCGATGCCGAGATCGCCGTCGTCGGCGTCAACACCGCACGGGCGCTGGCTTTCAAAGGCGGCCGCATCAACGCGGAACAGATCGAATCGATCCGGCGCCGACTCGCGGCGCTGCCCGCGCAAGCGATGAAAATCGTCGTCACCCATCATCCGTTCGACCTGCCCGATTCGCCCGGACACGCCGAACGGGTCGGCGGCGCCGGTCAGGCGATGGAAGTTTTCTCGACCTGCGGCGTCGATCTACTTTTGGCCGGCCATTTTCACACCAGTCACGCCGGAGATACCTCCGCCCATCACGATCTGCCCGGCTATGCGGCGCTCGTCATCCAGGCGGGTACGGCCACCTCGACGCGAGGTCGCGGCGAGTCGAACTCGTTCAACATCCTGCGGGTCGGCGACGGTGCTGTCACCGTCGAGCGGCACGTCTGGCAACCGTCGGCCGGCATATTCACGCTCGAACGAGCCGAGCGATTCAGCCGCGAGGCGGGTCGCTGGGGTCAAGGCTGAGGCGAGCCGCGCTCCGCTAGGTGGGATGTCTCATTCGTTGTTGACCCGCAATGGTGGATCGCTGAAGAGTCCGTCAGACGTGGTCTCTGTGCCGGACATACACTCGTCGCGATTCGATCCGCGACATCGGTGTGCGTCGCAACGTGTAGTCGCGAGAAGGAGAAAGTCGCTGCTCTAGAGTGGCCGCATGTCAGTTGCTAGCAGTGACACTGGGGTCGCGTCTAACGCGCCGCGGGCACTGGGGCCATGAGGCCTTACCCCTCGCTGATCGTCCTTTCTCTCGTCGGCCTCCATGACCACTCAGAACACGTCGCGTTGCGACCTTCATCTCCATTCGTCGGCGTCCCTCACGACCGGTCAATGGTTCTCGCAGTACTTCCAGGCACCGGAGAGCTACGCCGAACCTCGCGAGCAATACGAGCTGTGTCGGGCACGCGGCATGTCGCTCGTGACGCTGACCGACCACGACAGCATCGAGGGCGGTCGAGAGCTCCTCGGCCGGCCAGGCTTCTTTCTTTCTGTCGAGGTTTCGACCCGGTTTCCGGAAAACGACTGCGCGGTGCACGTGCT
>JBDTIO010000420.1:0-2836 GCA_039936375.1 Caldimonas sp.
GAGGCGCGGCTGCGCCGCGAGGTAGCGTTCGTAGGCGATTCGATTGGCCTGCTCGATTCGGGGGTCGCCGACCATGTTGGCCAAGGTCCAGCCGAGCGTCGCATCGGCGCCCGCGGGTGGCGCCCAGTTCAGGTTCGTGGCCGCGCCCCCGGCAGAGACGATGTTGTCCGCGAAGCCCTGCAGGCCGACGTTGACGACACGGAGGTCTTGCTGGAACAGGCTTTTCACGACGAAGCTCCCTGGCGTTCGGAGAGGATGCGGGCCGACCACGTGGCGGCTTCGGCGTTGCTCGATGCGACGAGCACGCCGACGGCCTCGAGTCCGGCGACGATCGCGCCGACGTTTTGTGGATCGAGGTCGGTGCCGCAGACGTAGCCTACGAAGGCAACGTTGCGCCCGGCGGCTTTTGCGTCGGCGCTAGCGGCGTCAATGGCGACGCGCAGGCCTGTGGTCGGCTCGTCGCTGGCGCCGAAACCGAGCACGACGTCGAACAGGACGACCGCCGTCGTCGGGTCGGCGGCTTCCTCGCGAACGCGCGCGTCGCGCAGGGTGGGGTCGATCATCGGATGCGGGCGCCCCTGCGTGTACTCGTCGTCGCCCATGTCGATGATCGTGTTGCGCAGGCTCTTGCGGTCGCCCTCGAGCGCGGAATTGCCGGCGGTCGGTGTGTTGGAGAAAGCCATGAAGCCGGCGGCAGCGTGGATGAGCTGCGCCTCGTAGCAGAAGGTTCCGCCCGAGAAGACGCCGCGCACATAGCGCTGCGATGGCGCCATCGTTCGCGCCACCTCATCGAGCTTTCGTTGGGTCGCTTCGCAAAGCGTGATGGAGCCGGTGGGCAGTTCGCGCCGGTCGGCAAGCGCCGCCGCCATCGCCGCCGCGTGCGACAGCGTCGCTGCGGCGAAGACGCCCTTGCGCGTGATCGATGCCGGATCGGCGCCAAGGAAGATCACGACTACCGGCTTGCCGCTCGCCGCGGCAGCTGCCAGCACCTTGGCGGCCACCTCCGGCGCGGGCGGCTTGGAGACGAGCACGATGACGCTTGTCGCCGGGTCGGTAGCCAGCGCCGCAAGCCCGTGCAGCATCGAGATGCCGCCGATCGCCTGCGCCAGATCGTGGCCGCCGGTGCCGAGCGCCTGAGAGACGCCCGAGCCGTGCTGATGGATGCCGACGGTCACTTCCTGTGTGCCGGTGCCCGATGCACCGACGACGCCGACAGGTCCGCGCCGGACCACGTTGGCAAAGCCGAGCGGCACGCCGTTGATGATCGCCGTGCCGCAGTCCGGGCCCATGACCATCAGGTCGTGGTCGCGCGCATAGATCTTGAGCGCAAGTTCCTTGTCGACCGAGACGTTGTCGCTGAAGAGCATGACGTCCATGCCGAGGCGCAGCGCTTTCATGGCCTCGGCGGCGGCGTAGTCGCCCGGGACCGAGATCAGCGCAAGGTTGTGCCCGGGGTCACGGGCGACCGCCATCTGGATGCTGGTGAGCGCCTGGCGGGCGACGCCTTCGCCGCCTTCTGCGCCCGTCGACTTCGCGGCCAGCAACTCGTCGGCCACCTTCAATGCCTCGTCGCAAGCCTCGTCGCTGCCAGCCACGGCGACGACGAGGTCGTTCGGACGCACCTCGAATTCGCCGAGCCCGGCTTGCTTCAGGTTGTCGACGTTGGTCGCCGACGCCATCACGACGGAGGCGGCGGTGATCCCGGTGACCGACGTGACCTTGGCCGACACCGTCATCAGCGAGACCGAGTCCTTGTAGAGGCTGGGGTAGTAGCGCGAACGCACACCCATGCTGCGGCCCTTTCGCCGGGATGACAATGGAAATGCGGTGCGACCGCGAGGACGCCCGTGCAGGCGTCGGCGCCGGATGTCGCCCCGATGGCGAGGGCGCGGTCGATGCGCTCGTGCAGCGGGCCGGGTGCCGTGTCGTCGGCCAGGGCCGAGACCAGTTCGTGCAGCGAGCGGCTGAAAAGGCCCCGCGCCGCCTGGCGCAGCAGATGTGCGCTCAGGTCGGTCGTCGAACCCAGACGCGGCTCGACCGACCGGGCCAGGACTGCTGCATGCGTCGCGGCCAGCGTCGACGGCGCGAGCCGGAGCGCGGCGAGGATTCCGACCAGCACATCGTCGCCCGCCGGGGTGAGCCCCGGCCCACGGCCGACCACCTGCGCAAGCACGCCGGGCAGCGACAACGGTTCGTCGAGCAACGCGGCGGTCACGCGCCGCGCGATCGCCGCCGCGCCGTGCCAGCAGCGACCGGCCGTGGCGGCGGCGAGCTCGGCCAGCCGGCCCTCCAGACCCGGCGCGGGCGAGTGCGGCGGGGCAGGTTGCCATCGCGCCGCGCTGCGGCAGTCGACGACGACGCGTGGCGCGCCGGTGCCGATGCCGATGAAGCCGGCCCGGACCGCGACCGGCTCACCTCTGCTCGCGCCGAGCGCGGCACAGTCGTTCAAGACGGTGCGGATGCCGAACGCAAGGTCGGCTTGCCCGCTGGCCACCAAGGTCCACAGGTCGTCGCCCATCGCGATGTTCACAGCCCGCTCGAAGACGCTGTGAACTTGGCCCGTTCCCGCCGAATCGAGGTCCAGCGCCGGGCCGAGGATCGAGGCCTGGACAGCGAGCATGGCCTTCGGGCGCTCAGCTCATTGCTGCGATGAACTCGTTGGAATTCGACACCCACCCGAAGATCGCGCCCTGCGCCTTGATCATCTCCAGCCCGACACGCTGGAACTCGGGGAAATACGAGGCGACGCAGTCGCTCAGGACGACGCATTCGTAGCCGCGGTCGTTCGCCTCCCGCACGGTGGTGTGCACACAGACCTCGAGCGTGACGCCGCAGA
>JBDTIO010000421.1:0-3954 GCA_039936375.1 Caldimonas sp.
CTGCCGCCGCATCTTTCCCGACGTGCTCGATCGACTGCGCCAGCACTTCGACGTCGAAGCCAACGACGCCGACGTCGTCTGGACGCGCGACGAGCTGATCGCGCACCTGCAAGGCAAGGTCGGCGTCTTCGTCACTGGCACGCAGCCGATCGACGGCGCGTTGCTCGACGCCTGCCCCGGCCTTCGCGCCGTCTGCAGCATGGCTGTCGGCTACAACAACATCGACGTGCCCGCCTGCACGGCGCACGGCGTACTGGTCTCGAACGCGCCGGACGTGCTGACCCAGACAACCGCCGATTTCGGCTTCGCCCTGATGATGGCGGCGGCGCGTCGGATCGCCGAAAGCGAGCATTTTCTGCGTCGCGGCGAGTGGACGAAGTGGAGCGTCGATCTGTTTGCCGGCGCTGACGTGCATGGCGCGACGCTCGGCATTCTCGGCATGGGCAGGATCGGCCAGGCGATCGCACGGCGCGGCGCGCACGGCTTCGCGATGCCGGTGATCTATCACAACCGGTCGCGGCTGGACGCCGGGATCGAGGCGGAGCTCGGCGCCCGCTACGTCGCCCAGGAAACATTGCTGGCGCAGTGCGACCACCTCGTCATCGTCGTGCCTTACAGCGCCGAGTCGCATCATCTCGTCGGCGCCGCCGAGCTGCGACAGATGAAACCGAGTGCCACCCTCACCAACATCGCACGCGGCGGCATCGTCGACGATGCCGCATTGGCGCGGGCCTTGCGCGACGGCACCCTTGCCGCGGCGGGGCTCGATGTCTTCGAGGGGGAGCCGACGGTGCACCCGGATCTGCTGGGCCTGTCGAACGTGGTGCTGACACCGCACATCGCCAGCGCCAGCCTGCCGACGCGGCGAGCGATGGCCCAGCTCGCTGCCGACAACCTGATCGGTACTCTCGATCCTGGTCCCGGGATCCCGCCGCCGCCGACGCCGCTCAATCCCGAAGTTCTTGTCCGCAAAGTGTAGGAACGTACCCACACCGGTCAAAGCCGGGAGCCGATAGGGCGGCCGTGCGCCGGCGAACAGAATCGGCAGACTCAACCGGGCCGCCGCATGAAACCAGAACCGCAACCGACCGATGAGTTGGCCCGTCTCGGCGCGCGCCTCGAGAACATGCCTGTCGCCATGATGACGATCGCCGCTGACGAGGGGGCGCTCATCAACTGTCCGATGCCTCTGTCGGACGACGCCGAGGCGACGACGCTTCGATGAGAAGCCCGCTCGTCGCTTGGCGCGCCGGCTCGCGCTGGCCGGTCGCGTTGCTGACGACGATCGCCTTGCTGTTGATCGCCATCGGCGCCTGCGAGGCCGCCGGCTGGCCTTTTCTGGTCGGGCCGGTGCAAAGCTGGCTGGCCAAGACACTCGATCGTCGCGTCGTCTTCGCCGGCAGTGACACCGACCGTGTGCGCATCGGCTTGATCGGCAGCGTGCGTATCACCGCGCCTTCGATCGAGATCGGCGCGCCGTCGTGGAGTTCGGCGCCGCACATGCTTCTCGCGCACGACGCCCGTCTGACGCTCGGCTACGTCGACCTCTGGCGCGCCTGGCGAGGCGGTTCGCTGCACGTCGCGGATCTCGAGGCGTCGACTCTCGACGGCACACTCGAACGTCGCGCCGACGGCAAGGCCTCGTGGCAGTTCGGCAGCGCGCCGAAGACCGATGCCAGCGACAAGCCCACGGCGTTCCCGACTTTCGGTCGCCTGCGTGTCGGCGAGGGTCACGTCGCCTATGACGATGCGGTGCTGCCGGCGAACATCGACGCGCGATTTGCGCTCAGCGACGGCAGTGGCGTGGCCGCCGCGATGCCCGCGGCCTCGGCGTCGAGCGAAGCTTCGAGCGCAGTCGCCGGCGGCATCGTCATTCGCGCCGGCCGGCCTGCTGGCGCGGCCTCGGCCGTTGCCGAAGCGGTCGCGCTGGCGCCAGACGAGAGCGGCCTGCGTGTCAACGCGGTCGGGCGATATCGGCAATTGCCGGTACGCATCGACCTGCGAACGGCAGGCGTGCTCGGCCTCTTCGTCGCCGGCAAGGAGGCCGAAGCGCAGCCGCTGAAGCTGCTCGCCTCGATCGGCCGCGCCGATCTCTCGTTCGAGGGCAGCACGACCGACCCACTTCATTTCGCCGGACTCAAGGGCCGCTTCACCCTGGCGGGTCCGTCGCTCGCTGCCGTCGGCGATCCCCTCGGCATCACGTTGCCGACGACGCCGGCCTTCAAGACGAACGGCTCGCTCGCCAAGGAAGGCGGTGTCTGGAACGCGGTCTTCGATTCGGCGGCCATCGGCAGCAGCCGCCTGACGGGAGCCTTCACGTACGACAAGCGGCCGAAGGTGGCTCTGTTGTCGGGCCGGCTCGGCGGCGCCCGGCTCGTCCTCGCCGACCTCGGGCCGGCGGTCGGCGGAGCCACCGCCAGCGAGCGCGATGCAAAGCCCGGCGATCGCGTTTTCCCCGACAGGAAATTCGACCTGCCTTCGTTGCGCGCGATGGATGCCAACGTGCTCGTCGATATGGCAATGTTCGACCCCGGCACCACGATCATCGAGCCGTTGCGCCCGGTCCGAGCCCACATCCTGCTCGCCGACGGTGTCTTGACGATCGCTGATTTCCAGGGCGACACGGCGCAGGGCCGGTTGCTCGGCTATCTGCAGCTCGACGGCCGCGGCAGTCAGGCCCTCTGGACGGCCGACATGCGCGCTCTCGGCATCGATCTTTCGCAGTGGCTGCGCCTGAAGCGCAAGGGCGACGCGCCGCCCTACCTGTCGGGCAAGCTCGACGCGCTGGTGCAGGTCAAGGGGCAGGGCCGATCGACCGCCGAGATCCTCGGCAGCCTCAATGGCGACATCCGAGCCCACCTCCGGGACGCCGCGGTTTCACACCTTGCCATCGAGGCGGCGGGGCTCGACGTCGCCCAGGCGCTTGGCGTCTTGGTCAAGGGTGACGAGGCGCTGCCGATTCTCTGCAACGTCGCCGATCTCAGCGTCGTTAACGGCGTCGCCCAGCCGAAGGTGTTCGTTCTCAACACCAGGGACTCGACCGTCTGGATCGATGGCACGGTCTCGATGAAAACCGAGGTGCTCGACTTGCGCGCGGTCGTATCGCCCAAGGATTTCAGTCCGTTCACTTTGCGCACGCCGGTGCACGTGCGCGGCGTGCTCGGCAAGCCCCAGGTATCGCTCGAGCTCGGCAAGCTGGCCGGCAAGGCGGGCGCCGCGGCGCTGCTCGCGCTCCTGAATCCGCTGGCGGCGATCATTCCCTTCATCGACCCGGGCGCTCGCGACGCCGCCAAGCAGGCCGGGGCGGAATGTGCCGGGCTGGTCAAGACCAGCGGCGTGATTCCGCGTGCCACTTTGACGCCAAAGTCGATCCATGTACCGCCGGCGGCGCTCGCCAGAGGGGCGAGCGGGCCGCGCTAGGGTTCGCTCAGCTCTTGCGCTGTTTGCTGTCGAGCGGGCCTTCGTCCTTCGAGTGCGATTTGCCGATCTCTTCGGCCTTGCGCATTGCTTCGGCCTGCTGCACCGATTGGGGGGCGGCGTCGTGCGCGGCGCGATCGACCTTGCCCGACTTGGCAAATTCCTCGGCCGCCTTGTCGTATCGACGCGCGGCGTCGTAGTCGCCTTCGCCCTGGACTTGATCCTTGTTCGGGGGGCTGCTCATCGGGTCTTCTCCTGGAGTGAATGGGGCTGACGGACACGGGCTCACGCGGCGAGCGATCCGCATTGCGACGAGATTCTTATCACGCTGCGCAGAACGCCTTAAGGGGTAAAGCCGCTGCGCAGCTTCCCATGGCAACCGCTGCCTTCGCATCCGACAGCGACGATCGAGACTGTAGGAAAGCGTCGCGCCGACGCGCTCAAATGCCGACGCTGCGCCGAGTAGGCAACGTCTGACGACAAGCAGCGAGCCTTGCTGGCTCACGCCTCGGAGCGCCACGCGTAATGTTTCGCATT
>JBDTIO010000422.1:0-16584 GCA_039936375.1 Caldimonas sp.
TTTCCATCGTCGCCTTCAGGTCGGCGAGCTGGCTCGCATCGATCGGAAAGGCGCTTTCGATGGTGGCCCGTGAGGTGCCGCTCTGCGCATCGACGAGGGCCTGGAATTGCGCCGCGATCTCGGGCAATGCCGCGAGGCGGCCGTTGTCGATGACCACGCGCAGCAGGTTCTTCGCCGACTCGCTCGGTGCCGCGCCCGAGGGCATCTTCGCGACGGACGTGAGCAGGTCGAAGACCTGCGCCGAATCGACCTTCGGGTTGTCGGCGAACTGGCGCATCTGCGCGTCGCCGGCGACCTGCGCGAGCGCACCGATCTCACCGGCGAGCGCCGGAGCGCCGGCTTTCCCCGAGGCTTTCATCAGCGCCTCGGCGTACGGCCGGGCGATGGTGGCGAGCTCAGCCATGGCGGGCTACAGCTCCGCTTTCAGCTGGATCAACAGGTCGGCGTGTGCCTTCGCATCGACCTCGCGACGCAGGATCTGCTCCGCGCCCTTGACGGCCAGCGCGGCGACCTGCTCACGCAAGGTCTCGCGCGCCTTGGTCGATTCCTGGTCGGCCTCGGCGTGGGCGGCGGCGACGATCTTCGCGCCCTCCTCGTTGGCCTTGCCCTTGGCTTCCTCGACCATCGAATGCGCCAGCCGCTCGGCGTCGGCCAGGCGCTGCGCCGCGTCGACACGGGCCGACGACAGTTGCTCTTCGACGCGCTTGTTGGCAATCGACAACTCGGCCTTGGCCTTGTCGGCGGCGGACAGGCCTTCGCGAATCTTCGTGGCGCGCTCGTCGAGCGCCAGGGCGATCGGCGGCCAGATGAACTTCATCGTGAACCAGACCAGGATCAGGAACACGATCATCTGGATGATGAAGGTGAAGGTGATGCTCACGGTGCGAACCTCGGTGAGAGTGGCAGAGCGCGCCGCAGACCAGCCGCGTCGGCGCGCAGGGACTCGAGTCTTACTTCGGCAGGTTGGCGATCTGGGCCAGGAACGGGTTGGCCGTCGTATACCAGAGCGCGATACCGGCGCCGATGATGAACGAGGCGTCGATCAGGCCGAGCAACAGGAAGACCTTGGTTTGCAGCACGCCCATGAGCTCGGGCTGGCGAGCGGCCGACTCCAGGTACTTGCTGGCCATGATGCCGACGCCGATGCAGGCACCGAGCGCGCCGAGGCCGATGATGAGGCCGGCGGCAACCGCGACGAGACCGATGAGTTCCATGATGACTCCAGAGGTTTTGAGGGAACGAAAGGGAAAGGAAAACGGAAAAGCGGCGTCGGCCAAATCCTCAGTGCGAGTCGTGCGCCTGACCGAGGTAGACCAGCGTCAGCATCATGAAGACATAGGCCTGCAGGATGATGATCAGGATGTGGAAGATGGCCCAGACGGTGCCCGCGCCAATGTGCAGCAACGCCAGCAGGAAACCGCCGACCGACAGGGTGAAGGCGCCGCCCAGCAAGGCAATCAGCAGGAAGATGAGCTCACCGGCGTACATGTTGCCGAACAGCCGCATGCCATGCGACACCGTCTTCGAGACGAACTCGATCAGCTGCATCGCCACGTTGGCGATCGAGAGCAGCAGAAAGCCGATCCAGCTGAGTGGGTTGGCCGAGAGCTTGACGGTGCCGAACGGCGCCACGTAGAGCTCGTGCAGCCAGCCGCCCAGGCCCTTGATCTTGAGGTTGTAGAACAGGCACAGGATGAGTACGCCGACCGACAGGCCCATCGTGACCGAAAGATCGGCGGTCGGCACGACGCGCAGATAGGCATGCTCGGGATCGTGCCCCGAGGCGCCGTAGATCCAGCCCCAGACCGACGGCAGCAGATCGACCGGCAGCAGGTCCATCGTGTTCAGCAGAACGACCCAGACGAACACGATGAGCGCGAGCGGGGCGACCAGCTTGCGACTCTCGGCGTTGTGGATGATGCCCTTGGCCTCGTTGTCGATCGCCTCGAACAGGATTTCCACGGCAGCCTGGAAGCGGCCGGGCACGCCCGATGTCGCCTTGCGCGCGGCCAGCCAGAGCACGAAGCAGCCCAGCGCGCCGAGAAATGCCGAGAAGAAGACCGAATCGAAATTGATGACGGAGAAATCGACCAGCCCCTTCGGCTTGCCGGTGCCGAAATGGGTCAGGTGGTGAATGATGTATTCACCGGGAGTGCGCACTGCTTCTTCGGCTGCCATGTCTGTTCGAATGTCGTTTCAGTCGGTCACTTGGCGCGGCCGCGCCACAGCAGGGCGAAACCGTAGGTCTGCATGCACACCACCAGGGTCGCCAGCATCGCCGGCCAGCTCAACCCCGGGACGATGCGTCGTGCCAGCACGAGCATGGCGACCGACGCCGCCAACTTCACCATCGCCCACACCATCATGCTGACGGCGCTCGTCAACGGCGAGATCAAGCCGAGCCGGCTGGTCGCACCGCGCGCCATCAGGGCACTGGGCAACGCCACCACCGCCGCTCCGTAGAGCGCCGATTGCGCCACCAGAACGCTGCCGGAAGTGAGCCCCATCGTCATGGCCGCCAGGCCACCGACGACGATCTGGCTCAGAACCACCCACCAGGGCGAGAGGGCCGGCTGGCGCCGCGCCAGGTCTTCGGCCTCGCTCCGGCTCCAGCGCCAGACGGGGGGTTCCTCTTCGTCGCCGAAAGCGAATCGCGAAGCGCTTCGCCCGTCGCCACGGATCACCGCGTCGGAAGAGGGGCGCGGCAGGGCGACTTTCAGCACAGCCCAAGATTATACGTAGTAACCCGCTCGCTTCGATCAGCGGGATAGCTCGGCCATCATGTCTGCGATGACCTCTCGCAGACCGAAGTCGACCTCGTCATCGCCGCCGAACCCGCACCGCATTGGCGGTCGCTTTCAGAACAACTATTCCGAGTTCGAGCCGAAGAGTCTGGCCGATGTCTTGAAGTGGCGGCTCGCGGCGGCTCGCGCTGGGCTGCCGCGCGCGCCGCAAGTGCCGACGCCACGAGTGGCCCCCGACCTGGCCTTCATTCTTGCGAACGGCAACGCCAAGACGGCGATGGCGCCGGCCGCCACCTGGATCGGCCATGCCAGCGTGCTGCTGCAAATGGGCGGCAGCAACCTTCTCGTCGATCCGGTCTTCTCGGCGCGCGCCTCGCCGTTCTCGTTCGTTGGCCCGAAGCGGCACGTGGCGCCCGGGCTCACGCTCGACGAGCTGCCACGCATCGACGCCGTCCTGATATCGCACAACCACTATGACCACCTCGACGCCCCGAGCGTCGAAGCGCTGGCCCGACAAGGCGGCGGCCCGCCGCTCTTCGTCGTGCCGCTCGGCCTCGAGGCCTGGCTGGCGGACCGCGGCATCACCCACGCTGTCGAGCTCGACTGGTGGCAGGCGACTTGCGTCGGCGCGCTCGAGGTCGTTTGCACGCCGTCGCAGCACTGGTCGAGCCGGTCGCTCGGCGACCGCATGAAAACGCTGTGGGGCGGCTTTGCGATCTTCGCCCCGGACTTCCACGCCTTCTACGCCGGCGACACCGCGTACTCGAAGGATTTTCGCGACGCCCATGTGCACTTCGCGGCGCGACACGGCGGCGCCGGTCGCGGCTTCGATCTGGCGCTGCTGCCCATCGGCGCGTACGAGCCGCGCTGGTTCATGAGCCCGCAGCACGTCAATCCGGCGGAGGCGGTGAAGATCCACCTCGACATCCTGGCGGCCCGTTCGATCGGCATCCACTGGGGCACATTCCAGCTCACCGACGAGCCGCTCGACGAGCCGCCCCGTGCGCTCGCCGAAGCGGTGCGCGCAACAGGCCTCGCCGCCGACGCGTTCACGGTGATGGCCGTCGGCGAAACGCGGCGATTCGCGCGACGTCTGCCTTGAAGGGCAGGCCCCGGTTCGCGCGGACGCTCAGATCACCGCGATGTCGAGGCGCATCGCCGCTTCCATCGTCTCGCCGGGCGCCAGTGCCACCAGTCCATGCGTCGTCGGCTCGGCCATGTGGATGGCATTGCTGACGTGGCTGACCGGCTCGACACAGAAGTAATCGCGATCGGGCGGCGTGTAGACGACGAGATAAGGCAGCTTCGAGACAAGCTGCAGCGAGAAACGCTCGTCGCGGATGCGAGCGGGCCCGCGCCAGCCTTCGAAGCAGTTGTCGAAATCGAGGTGCGCGAGGTCCGCGTCGATGCCCGGCTGTGCCACCTTGCGCGTCGGCAGCTTGGTGGCGTCGGACTCCCAACGGCTCGACAGCTCGATGTGCAGGCGGCTGCGCGGCCGCTTGACGAAATACGGGTGCCAGCCGAGGCCGACCGGCTGCTCGAGCGCGGCCGTATTGGTGAACAGCAACCGCACCGAGAACGTCTCCGGCGACAAGCTGAAGTACTGGCGTGCCTCGAACGCGAACGGCCAGTCGGCGTCGCCCGGGTGATCGAGACCGAGCACGATCTCGATCGCGTTCGACGACACGATGTGCCAGGGCCGCTGCCAGCCGATGCCGTGCATCGAATGCGGCGAGTCGGGCACGTTGGCCGCCGTCGTGTAGTCGTGCCCCTTCCAGCGAAAGCGCCGGTAGCCGAGCCGGTTTGAATAGGGCAGCAGCGGGTACATCGCCGCACTGCGCGAATCGGCCAGGGCGGCCGGCTCGGTCGAGCGCAGGATCGGCGTCTCGCGGTGCCAGAGGCCGGCCACCGCGCCACCGAGATCGGGACGGACCGAAAGGCGCAGGGCGCCGGCGTGCAGCTCGTGAATCATGTCGGCATGCGCCGGGCTGCGCCAAGCGCGCTGGGCGCCCCGGCGAGGGGCAGCGAGCGAAGTGAACGTGGAGGCTTCATGTCAAATCGGCTTTCAGGTAGTGGGCGCCGGCAATCGGGTTGAAGTAGTACGGCGGAATTTCTGCAAAGCCGAGCGACGCGTAGAGCTCGCGCGCGGCTTCCATGTCGTCGAGCGTATCGAGCAGCATCGCCGAGTAGCCGGCCCGGCGCGCTTCGTCGAGCAGAGTCTGCGCCAGGGTGCGGCCGAGCCCGAAGCCACGGAACTGCGCGCGCACGAAGAGGCGCTTCATCTCGCAGGCGTTGGCGTAGTCGACATCGGCGAGCGCGCGAAAAGCGCCGCAGGCGGCCAGCTCGCCGCCGACGAAGGCCAGCGACAGGTGGCCCGAAGGCGGCGCGTATTCGCCGGGAAGCGTGGCCAGCTCGGCTTCGAAATTCTGAAAGCACAGGTCGACGCCGAGGCCGGCCGCGTACTCGCGAAAGATCTCCGCCGCCTGCGCCAGGTCGACGGCGCCATCGGCGCGGCGCAGTTCGATTGGCGGCTTCGCAGCGTGGGAGGACATCGCGGCAGGCGGCATGGATGGCGCTCAGCTGCCCAGGCCGACGATGGCGGCGACGCCGAAGGCACAGAGCGCGGCGATGGCCAGCGCCACCGCGCGGGCGCCGGCCGTGTCGACCGTGGCGGGCACGTCGGCGGTGAGCAGCTTGTCGCCGTGCAGCATCGCTGCGACGAGGTTCTGCCGGCGCTTGAGCCAGTAGAAGGCGATCGCTCCGACGTGCAGCACGACGAGCGCAACGATGATCCACTGGCCGAAGTTCTTGTGCCAATGAGTCGCCGTGCTGCTCGTCCCCGAGCTGACGTATTTGAGGAGCGGCCCGTTGCTGGAGATTTCATCGTCGGCGACCAGACCGGTGGCCACCTGAACGGCGAGGACGCCGAGCAGGGCAAATACCAACCAGGCGCCGAGCGGGTTGTGGCCGACGTGGTGATGCTCGTGCGGCAAGCTGGCGCCGCGCAGGTAGCGCAGGCTGACGGACGGCGGGTAGAAGAAGGTCGCGAAGCGCGACCAGCGGCCGCCGACGAAGCCCCAGACGAGGCGAAAGGCGAGCAGCGTGAAGATGAAGTAGCCGGATTGCATGTGCCAGTTCATGGCGCCGCCGCCGATCCGGGCACTGACGATGGAGAAGATCACCAGTATGGCGAGCAGCCAGTGAAAGATCCGCGTCGGCAGATCCCAGACGCGGATCGACGCGGCCGCTGTGTTCCGGGAACGGCCGTCGCCGCTCATCGCCGGAAGGCCGCCGAGGCGCCGGGCCGGTGCGAAGTGGCGGCGGCCTGCGTACACTCCCCCGCGCGCCGCGAAGCAGTGCGCTGCCTTCTCGACAAGGAGATGTTCATGACCCGATCGTTCATGCCGATGCTGATGGTAGCCGCTGGCCTCGCCACCTTCGCCGTTTCAATGCCCGCGGCGGCACAGTTCGCCAAGCCGGAAGATGCGATCCGCTATCGGCGCGCCGCCTTCACGGTGATGTCGACACACTTCGGCCGGGTCGCCGCGATGGCCAACGGCAAGGTCCCTTTCGATGCCAAGGCCGTCGCCGACAACGCCGAGATCGCGACGATCATGTCGAAGCTTCCCTATGCCGGCTTCGTCGAGGGCAGCGACAAGGGCGACACCAAGGCCGAGCCGAAGATCTGGACCGAAATGGACAAGTTCCGCGCTGCCGCGGCGCACATGCAGGACGAGATGGCCAAGCTCAACGTCGTCGCCAAGACCGGCAATGTCGATGCGATCAAGGCTGCCGTCGGCGAGACCGGCAAGGCCTGCAAGGCCTGCCATGACGAGTACCGAAAGCAGTGACGCTACCATCGGCGAGCCCTGAATTTTCCGGCCCGTGCTGACGACGGGCCCATCCGGTTCCTCGTCGATGATGTCGTTCTCCCCTTTCGCCCCTGCGCGCTGGTTCGCCGCGCTGCCCCTGTCTCTGGCTGCCGCATTGCTCTGTATCGCTCCCTCAGGCCACGCCGCCGATGATCCCGATGCCGGCGGCACGTTCAACGCGCCAGGTTATCCGGCGCGCAATGCGCCCGGCGGCAACGGACAGAATGGCCAAGGCGGACAAAACGGCCAGAACCAGAACGGCGCGGCGAACGGCACCGCCGACGGGCAGGCGGGCGCAACCCCGGGCCGCGGCAACGGCGCGGCGAACGCGCCGCTGAACTCGCGCGGCAACAGCGCCAATCCGCGAGCAATCGGCAACGCCGATCAGCTGCCGCAGCGTCGGACCTTGCTGCCACCACCGAAGCCGACCGAGTTCCAGCGCTTCGTCGAAGGCGCCACCGGGCGGCTGCTGCCGATCTTCGGCTCGCGCTTCTTCGCCGATGCCGCCGACACTTATCAGTCGCTCGACAACGTGCCGGTGTCGGCCGACTACACCGTCGGCCCGGGCGACGAGATCGTGACGCGCGCCTGGGGCTCGATCGACATCGACTATCGCGCCACCGTCGACCGCAACGGCATGCTCAACCTGCCGAAGATCGGCAGCTTCAATGTCGCCGGCGTCAAGGCGTCAGATCTCGAACGCAACCTGCGGGCGCAGATCGGCCGGCTCTATACGAACTTCGACCTGAGCGTGTCGCTCGGCCATCTGCGCGGCTTGCGCGTTTTCATCGTCGGCCCGGCGCAGCGGCCTGGCGTCGTGACACTGCCGAGCCAGTCGACGCTGCTGTCGGCGGTGGTCGCCGCGGGCGGCCCGTCGCCGAGCGGGTCGATGCGCAAGATTCTTCTGCGCCGCGACGGCCAGACCATTTCCGAGCTCGACGTCTACGCATTTCTGGTGCAGGGCGACAAGTCGAAAGACGTGCAACTGGCGGCCGGCGACGTCGTCGTGTTCCAGCCGGCCGGGCCGCGGGTGGCGCTGACGGGCTCGCTCGACACGCCGGCGATCTACGAGCTTAAGTCGGCCGAAGAGCCGCTGCGCGAAGTGCTGCGTTACGCCGGCGGCGCGCCGGTGCTCGCCAATCCGCATCGGGTTCAGCTCGAGCGCATCGATCCAACCCAGCCGACGGCGGCGCGCTTCGTCGAAACCTTCGGCCTCGACGCCGCCGGCCTGCAGAAATCGCTGCGCGATGGCGACGTGCTGACGTTGCTCGAGATCTCGCCCCAGTTCGCCAATGCGGTGACCTTGAGAGGCCATGTCGCCCAACCGCTGCGCTATCCGTTCACACCCGGCATGCGGATCCGCGATCTCATTCCCGATCGCGACGCCTTGATATCGCCCGATTTCTATCGGCGGAAGAACCTGCTGGTGCAGACGATCGAGGACGATGACGCCGACAACAACAACCGGCGCCAGCGCTCGCCGGCCAGCGCCGCGGCCGACACCAATGCCGACGGCACGCGCAGCTCGCGAATCACGGCGCAAGGCGCCGAACGTGCCGGCAGCGACACGTCGTTGCGGGAGACCGACAGCGGCCTGGCGCGAAACGATCGCGATACGCGAAGCCAGAATCTCGCCGCCGTGGCGCGCTCGCGGCGAACACCGGCGGCGCTGTTCGACGATCTCAACTGGGACTACGCCACCGTCGAACGACTGAACCCGGACCTGAGCACGCAGGTGATCGCGTTCAACCTCGGCAAGGCAATTCTCGAGCACGACGACGCCGACAACATCGCGCTGAAGCCGGGCGACGTCGTCACCATCTACAGCCAGAAAGACATCCGCGGTCCGGTCGCCAAGCAGACGCGCCTGGTCTCGCTCGAAGGCGAAGTCAACGCGCCCGGCGTCTACCAGTTGCAGCCGGGCGAAACCCTGAAAGGTCTGATCGAGCGGGCCGGGGGTTTCACCCCCCAAGCCTACGTCTACGGCCTAGAGTTCAGCCGCGAAGAGACGCGGGCGCAGCAGCGCGAAAACCTGGTCGCGGCGATGGCCCGGCTCGAGGCGCTGTCGGCCACGCAGGCAGCGCGCGACGCCGCGAATCGGCGCGACGACGCCGGCGCCCAGACGACCGTCGCCGTCAGCAACGCGGCGACGCAGGCACAGCTGGCCCGGCTGTCGCGGCTGCAGCCGAACGGCCGCATCGCGCTCGAGCTCGCGCCCGACGCGCGCACGGTCGACGCCCTGCCCGACCTGCCGCTCGAGCATGGCGATCGGGTCATCGTGCCGCCACGACCCGGCTTCGTCACGGTGGCCGGCGCGGTCGTCAACAACAACGCCTTCATCTGGAAACCGGGCCGCACTGCGGGCGACTATCTGCGCCTGGCCGGCGCTGACGAAGCGGCCGATACCTCGAACATGTTCATCCTGCGTGCCGACGGCACGGTCAGCCATGCCAGCGACCGGCGCGGCTTCTTCGGCCGCAACACGCTCGAGTCGCAACCGATGCAGCCGGGCGATGCGTTGATCGTGCCGAACCAGCTCGATTTCGAGACCTGGGGCCGCGCCTTCGTGCGCAACCTGAAGGACATCTCGCAGATCTTCGGTCAGTTCGGGCTCGGCATCGCGGCGATCCATTCGCTCTGACAGACGCTGCGATGCTCAGCGCCGAATCGACCCCTCCGCTCGCCGCCGCACAGATGCCGTTCGATGCGAGCGAAGACGACGGGCCGGTCGTCGGCCTGACCGACATCCTCACCTGGCTCGGCGAGCGAAAGAAGCTGGTCGGCGCGGTGACGCTGATCGCGGCGCTGGTCTCGCTCGCTGTCGCGCTCCTGCTGCCGCCGACGTTCACGGCGCGAACGACATTGCTCGCTCCCGGCTCGCAGCAGCAAAGCGGCTCGGCAGCGGCGCTCGCCGCCCTCGGCTCGCTCGGCGCGCTCGGCGGCGGCCTGGTGCCGAAGTCGCCCGACGAGCTCTATGTTGCCTTGTTGAAGAGCGACAGCGTGGAGCGCGCGCTCGCCACCCGCTTCAATCTGATGGCGCACTACGACGTCGAGAGCTACGAAGCGCTGCACAAGGTGCTGCCGAATTACATCCGGATCTCGTCCGACAAGAAGAGCGGCGTCATCAGCGTCGAGGTCGACGACAAGAACCCGCAATTCGCCGCGGACCTGGCCAACGCCCACGAAACCGAAGTCACCAAGCTGCTCGGCAGGCTGGCCGTTTCGGAAGCGCAGCTGCGCCGAGTCTTCTTCGAGAAGCAGTTGAACGAGACGAAGGAAAATCTCATCAAGGCCGAACAGACCTTGCAGAAAGTGCAGGAGAAGTCGGGGGTGATCGTCCTCGACAAGCAGGCCGAAGCCCTGATCAACGGCGCGGCGCTGGTGCGCGCGCAGATCACCGAGCGCGAAGTGCAATTGAAGGTGCTGCGCACCTCGGCTACGGGACAGAACCCCGACGTGATCCGGCTCGGCTCCGAGCTGGGCGCGCTGCGCGCCGAGCTGGCGCGGATGGAGTCGACGCAAGGCGGCGCCGCCGGCAGTGCCGTCGACATGCCGGTTGGCCGCATTCCCGAAGCGGCCGTCGAGTACATCCGGGCCCGCCGCGAGCTCAAGCTTCAGGAGACCCTGCTCGAAAGCATGGTTCGCCAGTACGAGATCGCCAAGCTCGACGAGGCCAAGGAAGGTTCCAGCTTGCAGCAGGTGGATGTCGCCGTGCCGCCCGACCACAAGTCGAAGCCGTCGCGCGCGCTGATCGTCCTGGCGAGCACGCTGCTCGGATTCCTGCTCGCGTCGGCCTGGGTGGTCATCGGCCGCTACTTCGCCGAGGCACGCGCCGCCGATCCGGGCAGCGAAGTCGCCTGGGCACGGTTGGTCCGCGCCTGGGGCTTCCGGAAAACCTAGCGCCCGGCGACCCGCCTTCGCGGCGCGGCAATTCCCCCGGCCTCGCGCGTCGGCGGCGAGCCGAGCTCGACCCGGCCTCTCGACGTGTTCAAGGTCGCCACGAGCGCCGACACCGGCTGCCGGTGCATCGACGTCGCATCGACTCCCGTGCGTGCCGCGAACGCTGCGCTCACGCCGTCCAGCTCGACGCGTTCCAGCGTCACGCCGCGATCGGGCAGTGCGTCGCAAGGATGCGCTTGGCCCCACTCGATGAGCAGCGGCACCGCGCCGCCGGCAGCGCGGCCGCCGTCGTCGCGCAAGCCGATGCGCCAGCGCAGCAGGCCGCGCGGCGTCATGCGCTCGGCGGGCGTCGATATGCCCGCATCGTGGCCGGCGTCTCGAAAAGCCGCGGTCGCGGCGTCGATGGCGCTCGTTCTCGCCACCCCGTGAACGAGACGCGGCGTCTCGGCGATGGCGACCTGAATCCAGGGCGCGTCGAGATCGAACCAGCGGGCGCGGCCCGGTGCGGGCGCGTCAGGGTCGATCGCGACGATCTCCAGGTAGCTGCGCGGATAGCGCGCCGAACGCAGCGCGAGCAATCGGTTGTGCGTGCCCATGAGCGCGTGCCGGCCCCCTGGCTCAGGGACGACGCCGAGCGTCGCCTCGCACCAGGCCACGCCTTCTTCGAGCGTGCGCGCGGCGACAACGAGATGATCGAGCTCGATGCGCGGCGATGCCGCGGCCGCACCCTCGGTCATCGGAGATCGACCTCGCCGCGAATGCAGGTGACGCTGCCGCCGCCGACCCAGACCGTGCCTTCTTCGCTGTCGATGTGGACGCGACCTTGCCGGGCGAGCCGCGTGCCTTGCGCGGCGACGTAGCGATCAGGCGCAAGCCCGGCGCCGATCAGCCATTGGGCCAGGCTGGCGTTGAGGCTGCCGGTGACGGGATCTTCGGCGATGCCGACCATGGCGGCGAAGGCGCGCACCTCGAAATCGCTGTCGCCGCCGGCCGCCTGCGGCGCGATCACGCCGACCTTGGCGAGGCTGCGCAGCGCCGCGTGGTCGGGTTCGAGGCCAAGCACGGTCGCGGCGCTGTCGAGCAGCAGGGCGACCCAGGTCGGCCCGTTGTCGAGAGACTGGCTCGCGCGAATGGATTCGCGCGGCACCCCGAGCGCCTCGACGATCCGCTCGAGCAAGACCGCGTCGACCTCGGCCCTTCGCAACGCCGGTGCGGCGAAGGCGGCCCGGCTCGCGTCGGGTCGTATGCGAACGAGGCCGACGCCGCATTGCTGCACGACCTCGCCGCCACCGCGCGGCACGCCACCTTGCTCGAGCCAGGCGTGGCAGCTTCCGAGGGTGGGATGACCGGCGAACGGCAACTCGCCGCCCGGCGTGAAGATACGGACGCGATAGTCGGCGCCAGCCTCGGTGGGTGCGAGCAGGAAGGCCGTCTCGCTCAGGTTGGTCCAGCGCGCGAAAGCCTGCATGCGCGCGTCGTCGAGCGCGTCGGCGCTGTGCACCACGGCCAGGGCATTGCCGAGCAACGGCCGATCGGTGAAGACGTCGACCTGGCTGAAGACGAAGCGCGTCATTGCATCGACTCTAGTGCTTCGGCAAGCGCACGCACGCCGCGTTCGATCGCTTCGGGCGCGACAGTCACGAACGACAGGCGCAAGGTGTTGGCCTGGGCCGGCCCGGCATGGAACGGTGCACCGGGCACGAAGGCGACACCGCGCTCGACCGCTCGAGGCAGCAACGCTTCGGCATCGATCCCCGCCGGCAGCTCGAGCCAGAAGAACATGCCACCGCCCGGCACCGTCCATCGACAGGCACGGGACCCGCTCGACGGAAGATGGGCGACCAGCGCCGCCTGCATGGCGTCGCGCTGCAGCTTGTAGCGGGCGCGAATGGTCGGCACGTGCTCGCGCAGGAAGCCGTCGCGGATGACTTCGTGAACCAGGCGCTGGTTGAAGCCGGGAGTGTGCAGATCGGCGGCCTGCTTGGCCTGCAGCAACTTGGAGTAGACGGCGTCGGGGGCGATGACATAGCCGAGCCGAAGGCCCGGTGCCAGCACCTTCGAGAAGCTGCCGAGGTAGATCGTGCCTTCGCTCCATTGCGCCGCGATCGGCGGCGGCGGCGGCGCGTCGAACCAGAGCTCGCCGTAGGGGTTGTCCTCGACGATCGGCAGACCGATCGACTCGGCCGTTCGCGCGATCTGTTCGCGTCGCGCCGCGCCGATCGAGCGACCGCTCGGGTTCTGGAAATTGGGCAGCACGTAGACAAAGCTCGCCCCGGCCGCGTCGCGCCGCAGGGCGTCGGGGAGCGGGCCGTCGTCGTCGCACTCGATCGCCGTGAACTCCGGCTCGCACGGCATGAAGGCCTGCAGGGCGCCGAGGTAGGTCGGTGATTCAACGGCGATGCGGTTGCCCGCGTCGACCAGCACCTTGGCGACCAGATCGAGCCCTTGTTGCGATCCGGTCGTGATGATCACTTGTGCCGCGTCGACGCTGAGGCCATGCGACGCCATCTCTTCGGCAACCCATTCGCGCAACGGCGCATAGCCTTCGCTCGCCGCGTACTGCAGGGCTTCGCGCGGGTTCTGGCGCAAGACGCGGTCGGCGGCGATGCGCATCGCCTCGGCCGGAAACGTCTCGGGCGCCGGCAGGCCGCCCGCCAGCGAGACGATGCCGGGCAACTCGGTCAGCTTGAGAATTTCGCGGATCACCGACGGATTCATGCGCGCGGTCCGCCGTGCCAGGCGCCAGGGGCCGAGCCGAGCGGGCGTGCTCATGAGCGAACCGCCGCGCCCGGAACTGCCGAACGCAGTGGCGCGCGAGCGACCGGCAAGGTGCGCCCGACGAAGACCGTCGCGACGACGGCGAGCGCGAAGGTCAAGGTCGTCGCGTCGAGACGCTCGCCGAGCAGCGGCACCGCAAAGAGCATTGACAGGAACGGCTGCACCAGCTGAACCTGGCTGACCCGCACCGTGCCACCGAGCGCCAGGCCGCGATACCAAGCGAAGAAGCCGAGCCACATCGAGAAGACCGTCACATAGGCGAAGCCGCCCCACGCCGGCGCGCTGACCGGATGTGAGGGCCAGGTGGTGAGCATGACCGGCAGCGTCAGCGGCGCGCTCATGACGAGCACCCAGCAGATGACGCGCTGAGCCGGCATCTCGGCCGAGAGCCGCGCTCCGGCGGCATAGCCGATTGCCGCGCACGCGACGGCGCCAAGCAGCAAGGCGTCGCCGACACCGATCGAGCCGCCGCCCTGGTGGGCAGCAAAGCCGAGAACGAGCGTGCAACCGAACGCGGCGCACAGCCAGAAGCCGCGCGAGGGCCGCTGCCTGAAGGCGACGGCCGCGGTGATCGCCGTCGCGAGCGGTAACACGCCAGTAACAACGGCGGCATGCATGGCGTCGACGTCTCGCAGCGCGAAGGCAAGAAAGAGCGGAAAGCCGACGACCGTGCCGAGCGCCGAGACAAGGAGCGCCAGGCGATGCTCGCGGCGTGGCCAGGGGGCGCGAACGGCGAGCAGGTATGCGGCCGACAGCAGGGCGGCGAAGCCGGCACGACCGGCCGTCACGAAGAGCGGCGACAACTGCGGGTCGGCCGCGGCGCCGACCGCCAGCCGAGTCATCGGCAAGGTCATCGCGAAGAGCACGACGCCAACGAAGCCGAGCACGAGGCCACGCGTTTCTTCGCGATGAGACAGGCTATCGACTTCGGCCATGGCGTTTTCCAAGCATTCGAGTGTAGGCGAGCAACCGGCACACGACCAGTACACTTCGGGCGATGACTCGCCCTGCTGTACCGCTGCGTTCGCCGACACGGCGAAGCGTCTGCCACGATGCCCCGGGCTCGACGGAGTCCGCGAACGCACTCTCGCGCGGCTCCGACAGCACTCTCGCCGAGCAGCTGTCGCAGCGCTACGCCGATCTGATCGACCAGCGTCTCCTCGCCACCGGCGCGCGGCTGCCGTCGGTGCGCGAATGCGGGCGGCGTCACGGCGTCAGCCCGGCGACCGTCGTCGCTGCCTACGATCAGCTGCTGGCCCGCGGCCTGATCGAGGCGCGACCGCAGCGCGGCTTTTTCGTACGCACCGACGCACGGGCCGATCCGTCGGGTCGCGCTCGCATGGCCAAGGTTGCGGCGACGGCGCCGCGCCATCCGCTGCCGAACAGCGCGACGGCGTTGATCCGCGGCATGTTCCAGGCGCCCGGCGGCCGCGCCATGCCGGGCCTCGGCACGCTGCCGGCCGACTGGCTGGACGCGCCGATGCTCGCCGCGGCGATGCGCAAGGCCACTTCGAACAAGCAGATCGCGGCGACGGCACTGCACTACGGCGACCCGGCCGGCGAGTTGCGCCTGCGCGAAGCGCTCGCCGTCAAGCTCGCCACTCACGGCATCGCCGCCAGCGCCGTGCAGATCGTGACGACGATCGGTGCGACGCACGCGCTCGACGTGGTGACGCGAACACTGCTGCGCGCCGGCGATTCGGTGCTCGTCGACGAGCCCGGCTGGTCGGTCGAATACGCGCGCCTGGCCGCGCTCGGCATGCGCGTGTTGCCGGTGCCGCGAGGCAGCGACGGGCCCGACGTGGCGGCGATGCGTCGCCTGATCGCCGCCCAGCCGCCGGCCGAGCGGCCGCGCCTTTACGTCACTGTTTCGGTACTGCACAACCCGACCGGCGCATCGCTCGGCCTGAGCGCGGCGCATCAGGTGCTGCGCCTGGCGCAGGAGGCCGACTTTCATATCGTCGAAGACGACACCTACGCCCACCTGGCACCGGCGCACGCGCCGCGCTTGGCCGCGCTCGACGGGCTCGAGCGAACGATCTACGTCTCCGGCTTCTCGAAGATCCTGGTGCCGAACTGGCGCGTCGGCTATCTCGCCGCACCGGCGGCGCTGGTCGATCGCTTGGTCGACACCAAGTTGCTGTCGACACTGACCACGCCGAGCGCCGGCGAGCTCGCGCTGGCGCACTGCCTGGAGCAAGGCTGGCTGCGCCGCCATGCCGAGCGCGTGGTGCAACGACTCGGCGCCGGACGCGCGCGCACCGTGCGTCTGGCCGAAAGCCACGGCTGCCACTTCGCCGCCGAGCCGCACGGCCTGTTCGGCTGGATCGATACCGGCGTCGACACCGAGCGCCTGGCCCACGCGATGATCGACGACTGGCTGCTCGCGCCAGGCGCCCTCTTCCATGCCGTGCATCGGCCGACGACACTGATGCGGATTAACTTCGCGACCTCGCAGGACGCGCGCTTCTGGAAGGCGTTTGCGGCCGAGCGCGAGCGCTTGTAGCTCTCCCCTCGCACCGGGCCGCCCGCTCGCTTCAGCGCGCGCCGAGTGTTTCCCAGCGCTCGAGCGCCTGCAGCAGCTCGTCGTCGATCTGCGAGTAGCGCATCTGCGCCGCCTCGACGCGGACCGGATCGCCAGCGTAGAAATCGGCGCTCGCCATCAGCGCGCCGAGATCCTTCTGCTCGACCTCGAGCGCCTCGATGCGCGGCGGCAGCTCGTCGAGCTCGCGCCGCTCCTTGTAGCTGAGCTTGCGCGGCCTGGTGGCGGGTGGCGTTTTCGTGGCGGCCGACGACGCGGCCGGCGCCTTCGCCGCGACCGCCGCGACCGCCGCGCGGGCCGTGTCCTGCAAGGCCAGCGCCCGCGCGCGCTGGGTGCGCCAGTCTTCGTAGCCGCCTTCGTATTCGCGCCACAGGCCGGGCGACAGGTCGCCCTCCCAGGCGATCGTGCTGGTCACGACGTTGTCGAGAAAGCGTCGGTCGTGGCTCACCAGAAACACCGTGCCGGCATAGCTTTGCAGCAGCTCCTCGAGCAGCTCGAGCGTGTCGATGTCGAGGTCGTTGGTCGGCTCGTCGAGCACGAGCACGTTCGCCGGCAGCGCGAGCAGGCGCGCCAGCAGGACGCGGTTGCGCTCGCCGCCCGAGAGGGTCGACAGCGGCGAGTTGGCGCGCGCCGGCGAGAACAGGAAGTCGGCCAGGTAGCTCATCACGTGCTTCCTGCCGCCGGCCGTTTCGACCCACTCGCTGCCGGGACTGACGCTATCGGCGAGCGTCGCGTTCAGGTCGAGCGC
>JBDTIO010000423.1:0-8966 GCA_039936375.1 Caldimonas sp.
CAACCGCGTCGTCAAGTCATGGACGCCGCGGCTGCGTTCGACAAAGGAGCGCGCCTCGGCGATCCGGAGCCGAATCGAGGCCACGGTCCGGCGCGCGCCGCAGGTCATGATTAAGGTCACCGGAGGAGGGCGCGGCAGGGCGGCGATTGCGGCGCACTCCTGCAGGAGGTCGTCCGAAAAAAGCTCTGAAGGCTGTCAAGCGGCGCGAGCTGGCAGCCTGGATGCAGGAGCGCTTTGACGTGAGCGTGCGCAGGTCGTGTTGGCTGGCCCAACTGCGGCCCTCGGTCTGGTATCAGAAGAGCGAGGCGGGCGATCAAAGCGCACTGCGTCTGCGCATCAGGGAGATCGCGATGGACCGTCCACGATTCGGGTATCTGCGAGTGCTGGTCATGCTCAAGCGCGAGGGCTGGGAGGTCGCCAAGAAGCGCGTCTGTCGCCTGTATCGGCTGGAAGGCTCGCTGAATTCCGACCGCCGAACGGCCCCGGCGATCCCGGCAAAACCCTTGGTTGAAGACAATGCCTTCTTACACACGCCAAGCTTGGCAATCGGTCTCAACCGTTCTACGATGCGTCGCGGACTCTACCCGTAGCCAACATAAACCAAGGAGTGGACATGCGGACCGAAGTGACCGGAGCGGTGGGAGTGGTGATTGCGGCAATGAGCTTCGCGGCACAGGCCGAGATTAGCGATGTCTCGTTCGCGTTCAATGGCCTCGGATTCAGCGGCAACGGCATCTTCACGATCGCGCCCAATGTGGCCCCCGCAGATCCCAATCCCAATTGCGGCACGCTCGGCAACAATGCCTGCCGGACCGATCCCCCTGGCGCTTTCAGGATTACCGGTATCACCGGTAGCTTCTCGAACACCACGACGGGCATCTCCAATGCGCTGATCACCGGACTGGTGCCGACCAATCCGGCGAACGAAAGGGACCCGGTCTTTGACCCTCTGGTTCCTTCCAGCCTCAGTTTCGTCGACTACAGCGCGCCGACGGCGGGCGCGCTGACCTACAACAATCTGTATTTCCCCGGCGGATCGCCGATCGATTGCGACTTCTCGTTCAGCGGAACCTTCGTGGACGTCTTCGGCGTCGCCTTCAGGGTCGCCGGCGGCTACACGGTCGACCTGTGGGGCGACGGCGACATGTTCGGTCCCGGCACCACCACCTATGGCGTCGGCGTGACCGACGGGCGCAGCCTCCTCGCCTATGAGTTAAACGGCGTGGATGCGGTGGCTGCGCCGGTTCCGGAGCCCAGCTCTCTTGCACTGCTCGGCGGCGGTTTGCTTGGTCTGCTGGGTTGGCGGAGGCGGTCGCGTCGGCTTGACGCGTCGGTGTGATCGAGCGACTCGTTAACGCCGGCCGGTCTGTACGGCGGCAATGCAATCGATCTCGTCGAACCGCCCGGGACTCGCAGGAACGTTGACGAAGATCCGCGCCGGCGGGTCCTTTGGGAAGGCGCTGGTAGCCATAGTTCACTGCCGCGAACTGTTCGACCCGGGTGCAATAGTGCCAGCCGCGTCAACGAATCCCGCGAAGTACATGAATCCTGGACGCGCGCTGAGACATTGCAGATCGGCGCTCAGGTTGCTCTGCCGCCCCGGTGGGATGCCGTGCCTGTCAGTGAAGTCGCGCCGTAGCCCCAGTCGACATCGAGCCCCGTCAACACGATTGGATGGATGCGATCCATCAGGGAAGCTCTGTCCTTCAACGAACGTCGATATCGCGCAGGTTCTCGTAGAGAGGCAGGCTGCGCGCTTCGGCACTGTGCCGGAGCAGCTCGTCGGCGTTGTTGTTGCCGGCTCGCGCGACGGGCTCTTCCAGCAGCAGCCGATGCGAAGAAGGACAGGGCCTCGGCAGCTGCGGGTATCCGCTTGATCCGCTGGCGGATGAAGTCGTTTCCGGACGACTCCGCAATTCGGCGCGCGGTCGAAGAGTGTCCGGGCCGCTCAAATCTGCCCTTGGTCGCCGCGAACGCTGCGACAGAGGCGGCGCCTGCGGCGTCATAGAAGCGTCGGTCTACTGGACAGGTTTCACAGGTGTGAAGCGATGACGGGCTGCATGGAACTTTACCTGCGATTCGAAAGTGTGCTGAACGGCCTTTCGTCTACGCCGACGAATAGCAGCCGCTGAGGGAGGGTCTAGAAGCCGCTCGGAGTTGCTCGTCGGTATGCTGCCAACGAGTATTCGCAGACCGGCTGAATTCGCATCAGTCCCGGCAGTCTCGCTGGCCGTCTCGAGCGGCGGCCTACCAAGACGACGGATCCAGGCGGTAGCAGCGCTTGAGCTGCTCGAAGAGCGCGGGCCACTCGACAGCCAACGCGTCGGGCCTCTCGAAGAAAAGCTCGCTCGTGACGGCGAAGAATTCAGCCGGGCTGGTCGCGGCGTAGGGATCGACGAGGCTCGGCTCCGCACCTGCCAGGCGGGCGTGCAGGGCATCGAATTCCTGGTTCATCACGCGCGCCCATGCGCGCTGCGCCGCGCCGCGCCCCACATACGGAGCACCATTGGCGGCGCCGGTGTCCTGATCGAGTTGATGAGCGAATTCGTGGATGACGACATTGGCACCGTCGTGCGGATCGGATGCTCCTTCTAGCACCGCGTCCCAGGCCACGAGTACCTGGCCGCGTTGCCAGCTCTGGCCAGCCAGCACGTCGTGGCCTTCATGCACCACGCCACCCGCGCTTACCTTGCTCTGCGGGACGACGAAGTGACCCGGATAGACCAACACCTCGCGCAAGTTGCCGAACGAACCGCCGCGCCCCAGAAGCAGGAATGCGGCCTGCGCGGAGATGGTGACGTGCATCTCGTCGTTGACCTCCAGTCCCGCGCAGCCGATGAACGGCACTTCCGCCAACAGGACCTGGATGTGTTTCTTCAGGCGCAGATGCTGGGCGGGCGGCAGTTCTCGCGCGAGGGGCACGCGGCGGCGCACGATGTCGCGCCATTCGGCGGGGAACGGTCGACGGGCAATCCTCTGTCGGCGCCACAGTCGCGCCAGCGTGGGGGCGGCTAACGCCGCGATAGCCATCCCGACAATGACGAGGACAACCCCGAGGGCAACCACAGCGCTCACGACTCCTATCTCGGTGGGTCCGCGGCCGATTTCAAGCCGGGGGCCTGAGCTATTCCACAGCCTGCAAACCGGGTCAGTACATCAGCAAGAGCGTCCGCCTCGACATCGAGGACGAACTCGAAAAACGTCGGGCGCGCGAGAGCGCTGCGCGAACTGATGCAAGACTGGCGTTCGATGGCGTCTTGGTCGAGGACGTCAGCGAGCCGCTGCACGCCCTCAGGGATCTCGCCGCAGGAGTGCGACGCCGACCTGGGGATAGCTTGCCGTCACGAGGATGATGGCAAGTAGCAGCCTTCTCTGGCACAAAAGCGTCCCAAGATGCGTGTGAGTGAGAGTCCGACCCTTGTCGCCAACCGGTCCGTGTCGGAGTTCGCCTGAACCGAGTTCGTGTGCTCGTGGCGATGAGCCGCCGGACGTTTTCGTGTCGCGGTCACCGTGAGCGGCCTATCCGAATGAGCATCTTCGATCGCGGCATGAACCTGGGACCTGAGCAGCAGCGGGCCGTTGCAAAGGGCGTTTCTCCCTCGGCCTCTGGAAGGGCATTCGGCGCCCTGATGCTCGCAGTGCTCGCGGCGCTACTGACGGCGTGTGCCACGCGGCCGCCCGCGCCCGAAACACCGCAGCTCGCGCCCGCCGAAGCCAAGTCGCTCATCGCGCGGCTGATTCCGCCCGCCACTGCCGACCGCGTCGGCTGGGCGTCCGACATCTATGCTGCGATGTCGGTGCAGCGGGTCGAGCCGAGCCGCGACAACGCCTGCGCGGTCGTCGCCGTCATCGAGCAGGAGTCGAGCTTTCGTATCGACCCCGTTGTGGCCGGATTGCCGAAGATCGCTTGGAGCGAGATCGATCGCCGCGCCGAGCAGGCAGGCGTGCCCAAGCTGCTTGTGCACGCCGCCCTGCAGCTCGGCTCGCCCGACGGTCGAAGCTACAGCGATCGCATCGACAGCGTGCGCACCGAGCGCGAGCTGAGCGAGGTGTTCGAGGATTTCATCGGTATGGTGCCGATGGGCAAGCGCCTGTTCGGCAGCGCCAACCCGATCCGCACGCGCGGGCCGATGCAGGTCAACGTGGCATTCGCCAAGCGCTACGTCGCCGACCACGCCTATCCATACCCGGCCCCCAAGGGCATTGACGAAGAGCTGTTCGCGCGCCGCGGCAGCATCTTCTTCGGGGTCGCCCACCTGCTCGACTATCCGGCCCGCTATGACAAGCCGCTCTACCGCTTCGCCGACTTCAACGCCGGCCAATACGCGAGCCGCAACGCCGCCTTCCAGCAGGCCCTCGCGAGCGCCACCGGGCTGCCGGTGACGACCGACGGCGCGCTGCTGCCGCGCGACGAGGCGGCGCCGCCCGGCAGCACTGAACTGGCGGCCCGAGTGGTCGCGGCTCGGGCCGGTATCGGCGATGGCGCCGTCCGTCGCGCACTCGAACAGGGCGGTCGCGCAGAGTTCGATAACACGCCTCTCTACCGTCGCGTGTTCGAAGTGGCCGAGCGCAACGAAGGCCATGCATTTCCACGCGCCCTGGTGCCGACGATCGACCTGCAGAGCCCGAAGATCACCCGCCACTTGACGACCGCCTGGTACGCGGCACAGGTCGACCGGCGCTACCAGCGTTGCCTGGCCCATTGAGGCGGCGCACTGGCGTTTGCAGTAGCTCGCCGAGAGAATTTGCGCGAAAAATACGAGCACCCCCTCGGCATCATCGGCCTGTGGGACAGCCCTGTCTGCTCGAGTCAGAGGCGGTGGTCATATACGAAACGTCGGATCTTCGTCGCCACCAAAAGTGCCAAATCCGGATGTGCAGGATTGATCAGTACGTTGTTCTCTTCGTTGACAATGACCGAGGGAACTATCAGCAACGGCGTGCGGCCGGACCTCAGCCACGCTGATCCTTGGCCACGAGAAACGCGTCCCTCGGGGATGGCGTCCCACCCAACCGGCGCAGGATTGGCCAGGATTTCCCGGGCCGCCCAGATCTTGTCAGGCACATCGACCCGAACGAGGAACCGATTCCAGGGCAGCGCCGCACCTCGACCAAAGTGCGCGCGCGTTTCCCACGCTGCCAAGGAGATCGACGTCGCCGCATACGTTACGTGCTCGCCAGGGTGGTTCCACCGAGCGCCTTTATGCGCGGCACCCTTTCCGAGCATGTCCTCGGCTGTCCATTGCGGTGCGTCGGATGCGACCCGCCACAGGCCGACCGTCACGCCGGGAGCCCGCCGCGCATGCGCTCCAAGACCTGCTCGATGGCCCGCTGGCCCTCGGGATTTCTAAGCATGTCCACCGGCGCTTTGCCGCCGAACTCAGGCAGCCCTTGGCGCATCCACTGCGCGAGCCAGGCTTGCATGTCAAAGGTTCTCAACTGCTCCGGATCGCCACTCTCTTTGAGCAGGCGTTGCAGAGTCGCGGCGACACGCAGGAAGGCCATGACGCGATGACCGGCGACGTCAGGAAGCGGCTCGTTGGCCTCGATCTTTCGCCGAAGGGTGGTCTGCGAGACGCCGATGAATTCCATGACTTCCGCGGCCGGCTCGCCGGTGGCGGCGGCAATCACGTCGACCATGTAGGTGGGTACCCCCGCCTCTATCGCGTCGTAGAGGTCCATTTCCGGCGCCGCGATGAGCTCATCCACCAAGGCCTTGAACGTCGAACGCTGATGGCCAGCGGTCGCCTTGTGAGCCCTCGGAGGCGCTGGCCAGAACGAGGTGGATCTGCCCCAAGTCAGTGTAGTCATATGAACCATTTGGCTATTTTCCAATAGCCAAATGGTATACCACACTGCTGATGTCCGTGCGCTGGCTTCCTTTTCTACAGTCGCTCGACCGGGAGACCCTTACCGGACAACAGCCGACTCGCACTGCAGCGACGGATCCTTCATTTGCTTGCAGTGTTGAAATGCGCCCGGCCTCAAGCCGCGATTCTTCATACGGTAACGGGAGAAGCACGCCTGGCTTTGCGCATACTCTTTGCGCAGAGTCGCGCATCGACTGCTTCCTTGCGCCGGCCCTCTCAATGAGCCGGGGACGGTAGCTTGAGAGCGGCGCTGAAGACGAAGATCTTGTGGTTGGGCTCCGCTGCCAGCAGTCGTTCCGCTGTTCGGAACGACTGAAACGGGCACCGAGCGGTCGTCACTCGGGCCGGCCGCAGCCAAAGCCGACGTCAGTGGCCCCAAGGAAAGAATGACGCAGACCAAGGCGCCCCGGGCAGACGCAGCCCCAGGACTGCAGGAATAAATCTTTTTCATGCGAGTGGCCTTGCGTTATGGTCAAAGTAGATTGAAGCTGATCAATGCCGCCGCCGCGCCGTAGGCCGAGAGAATGATGCTGCAGGCGACCGCCTGCATCGTATGACCGCTGGCGAAGCTGTACTCGTCCAGAGGTCGGCGCACGCGCGGATTCCTTCGCACGCTCGTGCGGGTCGTGGCCGGGCGATCCATCTCTTGACGATGCGGTACAGAACGATATCGATCGCGCCCACGCGATCATTCGCACCGCCGACGCAGGTCCCGATGGACCGCCGAACCGGGAAAGAAGGACCACCCTTGCGTACCAAAGCCAACCGTCGGCGACCCGACTCCGTGTGGCCACGGCGAGCATCGTGCCGATCCCGACCGAAGGGCCGCGCTTAGCTGCATCGCCAACCTTCGGGCGTTCGCTCGAACCTCTCGCACAATCCCGGGCCGAACTGGCGCGAAGGCGAGTTCCACTCGAAGCGTTGCACGTCGACCCGCGCCTTGCAGAGTTGCAGGACGTTGAACGCGTTCGCTTCACCTCGCCCGCGGGTCGACGTCGCCGTTCCCGCCGAGACGACGAGCGCTTCGTAGCCGCCCACGGCATAGCGGGTGCCGGTCGACGCGGCACGACTGGTGTGAAGGTGACCAGCAAGAAGGACGTCGACACCGCACTCGGCCATCACCTGCATCGCCGCGCCGGCCCGCCCGATGATGTCGCTCTCATCATCCCCTGGGCCGACGTCGAAGGGATGGTGACTGACCAGGACCTTCACGATCGCCTTGTCTGCGGCGCAGAATCGTTCGCTCAGCGCGCGAAGCTGCGCGACATTGACCCGGCCACCCTTGACGACGGCGGAACGCGCCGTGTTGACCCCAAGAACCATTACTTCGTCGTCGACGAATGCAGGGCTCAGGTCGGACTCGACGTAGCGACGGAACTTCCGAAGCGGCGCTCCCATCCGTTCGACGATGTTGTAAAGAGGAATGTCGTGGTTGCCGGGCACCACGACCTGCGGGCGAGGAAGACGATCGAGGAAAGCCTTCGCTTGCATGAATTGGCTCTTTCGTGCTCGCTGCGTCAAGTCGCCCGACACGACGACAACGTCGGGACGGATCCGCTGTATGACCGCTTCCAGCGGCGCCAGCAAGGCCGAATCGATACGGCCGAAATGGAGGTCGGAGAGATGCACGAGCGTTCGCAAGACTGGCTCCTATCCCCTCGTCGCGGGAACGATGACGCGAAGGGCGCGGGGAAGGATTCGATACTGCAGCGGCGCCCGCATCTGCCTCAGTTCGCCGTCGATGGCGACTCGCAGCTCGCGATGCCGGGTCTCGATGCGAAGCCGGTTTCCGACAAACACTTGGAAGTCCCGTTCCTGGCGGATGCGGCCGACGAGCGCCCGGACCCCGAGCTCGAACAGTCGCCAACGACCGGCTCGTTCCGCGACATAGGCGCTCAGGACGCCGTTTCGGAGCTCGGCTCGGCGCCCGATCTGCAATCCCTCGATTTCGTAGGCGTTGTTGCCGACGAAGACAAAGGGGGTGCGATATGCGTGCACTTTTCCATCGACGCCGAGCTCGACGTCCATGAACGGATAGCGACGCAATGCGCCGACCAGGGCCCAGGCGAACGCGGCCCACTTGCCCCGGCCGAGCCGAAGCTGCTGGCGGTCGCGATCGCGGACAAGGTCGACGTACAGGCCGATGCTGGAATTGTTCAGGAATATCGTGCCATTGACCTCGCCGACGTCGATGGCACTCACGTGTCCCACCGCTATCGACTGCAGGGCGACAAGAGGGTCGAGAGGAATGCCAGCATCCTTCGCGAAGTGGTTCAGCGTGCCCAGGGGCAGCACCCCGAAATCCACCGGCTGATGAATCACCTTCGACGCCACCGCGTTCAGAGTACCGTCGCCCCCGCCGGCGACGATCACCTCGCATCCCGTATCCAGCGCACGCCGTGTCGCGTCCTGGATGGCCTCGCCGCCTTCGGCGACGACGATGAGACCCCCTGCTGCCACCGACTCAACAGCCCGGCGGTTCGCGTCGAACCAGGCGCGACCCCCGCCTTGGGCGGCTTGGCCGTTCAGGATGAAGGCGGCTCGTCGGGTCATGGCGTTCGTGCGTTCCACGCCGGATCCCGCGGGCCGACGAAGAGACAGATGGAGATCCATGCCAGCGCTTCGAGTACCGCGGCGATGCAGTCGCTCAGGAAGTGCACGCCAAGAATGATCCGACTCGACGCGACGAGCACCACAAGCACTCCCGCGACGAGCAGCAGGGCGCCACGGCCCCATGGCGCTTTGACATGACGCCAAAGCACGACGACGAGGACGCCGTAGAAAAACGCCGACCCGGCGGTGTGGCCGCTGGGAAAGCTGTAGGACCCGAGCGACGTCGCGCCAAAGCCCCAATCCGGGCGCGGCCGCTGCACGTCATGCTTGATCGCAGTGTTGAGGAGGAGGCCTCCGGGAATAACGGCCACCAAAGTGGGGATCCAGCGCGTCTGAGCGAGCCCGACCAGAACGACGGCCACGATTGCGGTCAACGTAAGGATGCCCAGAGGACTGTGGATGATGCTGATCCCGTGGGCGATCCCGTGAACGAAGGGGCCCGACGTTCGATGCGCCCAGAAGGCGGCCCCGCGGTCGGCGGTG
>JBDTIO010000424.1:0-5126 GCA_039936375.1 Caldimonas sp.
GCTTGACGTGCATCTTGCCGCCTTCGGCGCAGCGCACGAGCGTCGGGATCACCTTGCCCGGGTTGAGCAGGCCGGCCGGATCGAAGGCGCGCTTGACGGCGAACATCTGCTCGCGCTCGGCCGGCGAGAACTGCACGCACATCGAGCCGAGCTTTTCGACGCCGACGCCGTGCTCGCCGGTGACGGTGCCGCCCATCGCTACGCTGAGCTCGAGGATCTCGGCGCCGAAGGCTTCGGCGCGGTGCAGCTCGCCGGCGTCGTTGGCATCGAACAGGATGAGCGGGTGCAGGTTGCCGTCGCCGGCGTGAAAGACGTTGACGCAGCGCAGCCCGTGCTTCTTCGTCATCTCGCCGATCGCGATCAGCATCTCGGCCAGGCAGCGGCGCGGGATCGTCGAGTCCATGCACATGTAGTCGGGGCTGATGCGGCCGCTCGCCGGAAACGCGTTCTTGCGACCGCTCCAGAATTTCAGCCGCTGCGCCTCGCTCTCGCTCGCCGCCAGGCGCGTCGCGCCCGAGGCGCGCAGCACCTCGACCATGCGTGCCACTTCGTGCTCGACTTCGGCCTCGGTGCCGTCGCTCTCGCAGAGCAGGATCGCCGCCGCGTCGAGGTCGTAGCCGGCGTGGACGAAGCCTTCGACGGCCGCGGTCATCGGGCCGTCCATCATTTCGAGGCCGGCCGGGATGATGCCGGCGGCGATGATCGCGGCGACCGCGTCGCCGGCCTTCACGACGTCGTCGAAGCTGGCCAGGATGCAGCGCGCCGTGCGCGGCTTCGGCAGCAGCTTGACCGTTACCTCGATCACGACGGCGAGCATGCCTTCGCTGCCGATGACGAGCGCGAGCAGGTCGAGACCGGGCGCATCGAGCGCGTCGCTGCCGAACTCGATGGCGGTGCCGTCGGCGCTGAAGCCGCGCACCTTGAGCACGTTGTGCAGGGTCAGGCCGTACTTGAGGCAGTGCACGCCGCCCGAGTTCTCGGCGATGTTGCCGCCGATCGTGCAGGCGATCTGGCTGCTCGGGTCGGGCGCGTAGAAGAGGCCGTGCGGCGCCGCGGCCTCGCTGATCGCCAGGTTGCGCACACCGCATTGCACCGTCGCCGTGCGCGCCCGTGCATCGAGCGCGACGATGCGATTGAATTTCGCGAGGCTGAGCGTGACGCCGAGCGGGTTCGGCAAGGCGCCGCCCGAAAGCCCGGTACCGGCGCCGCGCGCGACCACCGGCACTTCGAGCCGATGGCAGATCGCGAGCACATCGGCGACCTGCGATTCGCTTTCCGGCAATGCGACCACCAGCGGTTGCTCGCGGTAGGCGGTGAGGCCATCGCATTCGTAGGGAACGGTGTCTTCGCGATGCCAGAGCAAGGCGTGCGCCGGCAGGGCCGCGCCGAGCGCGGCGACGATCTCGGCCTGGCGCCGGCGCCGCTCGACCGCCGCGGGCGTTGCCGCGGGCAGCGCGAGGTCGGCGCTGACGGCGTTCATCGGCAATGCCTCAAGACTTCCTGGCGACGCGCTTTCTTGCCGCCTTCGGGCGGCCCAGCGCCTTGCCGGCGGCGCCCCCCGCTGCCGCGCCCCTTGCCCCAGCGACCTTGGCCGGCGCCGTGGCCGCGCTCTTCAGCGTCGTCGCAGCGGAGTCGAACGACTGCTTCAGCATGTTGCCGGCTACCGACTTGGCGGCATCGGCCGCGGTGTCCTTCAGCGCCGTCGTCGCGAGCTGGGCGAACTGGTTGGTCAGCGCGCCCCACCACTGCATCGGATCGACGACGCCGGGTGCCGCCGGCGCGGTCTTGCCGCCGTGCCGGGCCGCGCTAGTCGGCGCCGCAGCGGCCTCGGCGGGAGACTTCAATTTCAACGAATCGCGCAGGTCGCCCATCTGGACATTCATCGTCTTCAGGGTCGCGAGCGTCATGCGCTGCACCTCGAGCGCCTGAATCGTCGTCGCCAGCATCTTGGCGTTCTGCTCGAGCCAGAACTGCACGGTGCGCAATTCGCTGATGCGCTTTTCGAGCTCGGCCGGGTCGAGCGTGGGCGCGACCCACTGGCCGATCCCCGGCAGCGCGCTGCCGGCGTTCTTGACGAGGTTCTGCAGGAAATCGAAGCCTGGAACCAGTTTGGCGAAACCATTCGCATCGTTCATCGTGTCTCCTCGGCGCGGCTGTCGTCGTTCGCGTCGCTTTGCGATTGTCGCCCCGCTGAGCCTATTGCCCGAGGCGTTGCAGCCGCGCGAGCCGTGCGTCGTCGGGGCGATCGAGCGATGTATCGGCCGAAAGCAGTGCGAAGGCCTTGGCGAACGACGGGCGCGCCGCGTCGGCCAGGCCCTGGGACAGCAGGTTTTCGCCGATCTCCTCGAAGACGTAGCCGTCGGGCGCTCCGGCCGCCGCATATTCCTTTTCCAGTCGCGCCAGGATCAGCAACGCCTCGTCGTGGCGATGCAGGGCGCGTAGCGCCCAGGCGACCATCCAGCGTGCTTCGCGAATCCGCGCCCTGTCGCCGATCCGTTCACGCGCGTCGAGCGAGCTCTGAAAGCTGGCCAGCGCGTCTTCCAAACGACCCTGATCGTGCAAGCTCATGCCGATGTTGTTGGTGAGCGATGCGTCCCAGTTGCGGGCGATCGGATCGGACGATGCCGCGGCGACCGCGAGCGCCTTGCGGTTCCAAATCAGCTGCTGCTCGGGCGCCGGCTCGACGAGCGCGATCATGTGCAAGGCATCGACCTCCAGGGCATCGAGGCCGGCCGCGTGCGCGCGAGTTGCGGCTTCGCTGAACAGCGGCCGGGCTCGCGCCGGCACCTTCGCCGAGCGGAATGTGCGTCCGCGTTCGAGCAGATAGCGAACGCGCGGCTCGGCGCCGGCGCCCTCCAGGCGAGGCTGGATGCGATCGAGAACGGCATGGGCCTCGTCGAACCGGGAGCGCAGCGAATAGGTACGTGCGATCTGCGTCTCGAGCGTTAGTTCGTCGTCGCCGCTGGAAACCGTGGTGAGCGCATTTCGGAACGCGGCTTCGGAGGCCGCCGGGTCGGCGAAATTCCAGAGCGCTGAAACATTCATCGCCGTAGCTCCCGTCGAAGCGGACAAAAGAATCGCCGCCACTGCTTGCCGGAGGCCCGGCCACGCTTTCACGCCGACCTTGTCGCTAGTGCGGAAAGTCGCCCTGTTCGACCTTGTAGCCGCGCTGACGCATGAGGGCAGGCAGCCCCGTCGGCCCGACCATGTGCAGGCTGCCCACGGCGGCGAAGACCTGCTTGCCGCTGGCGTGCAATGCGTCGATGGCGGCGGCAAGCGCCGGGTTGCGGTCGTCGAGCAGGCGCTTCATCGCCGACCGATCGGCCGACGTGCGCAGGCAATCGCACCACTTGGCGTAGTTGGCGAGTTCGTCGTAGTCGCTGTTCGTCCACGCGTTCGCCATCCGCACCAGCAGTGGCCGGTCGCGGCCCGACTCGAGGTCGTCCAGCGCCGACCGCACGAACTCGATCAAGTCTTGATCGGGCGACCGCAACGATTGAATCTGTGCCTCGGGCGTTTCGAGCGAGACGACCGGCTTGCGGAAGTCGCGGGCGACGACATCGAGCACGAGGTCGATCGCATAGGACGGATCGAAGCCGTCGCGGCGTGCCGCCATGACGCTGAGCGAAGTGAGCTGGAGCTCCGGCGCCATGCCCGACCACGCGGCGGTGTCGACGCACTCGGCGGCGACCAGTTTGGTGATGCGAGCGGCCAGCGCCGGCGGCAACCGCTCGTCGCCGCGCCGGCCGATGGCGGCAACGATGCGACGCCGGATCGCGGGGTCGAGCACGTCGAGCTCGAGCGCCACCGTATCGCTAGCGCGCACGGCGTCGAGCACCGTCGGCCCGGGGAACATCCACTCGAACTTCGCAGCGTGGATGGTGCCGTACAGGTACGAGGTGCGGCCGTCCTTGGTGATCCGCCAGATGAAGCCATGGTCGGTGGCGTTGGCGAGGCCGGCGCTCAGGTTCTCGGCCGTCAGCGCCTGCGTCGGCGGCGGACAGGAGGCGGCGGGCACTTCGTCGGCGGCGCGTCCCGTCGCGAGCGCCAGCAACGCGATCGCCGCCGCAACCGGCGCGCCGAACAGAACGCGGCGAGCGCAACCCAGAAAACTCGTCAGCCCCGACCGGCGCGTACTCATCGGGCGACCGACGGCAAGGCAGCGACCTTCTGCTCGATCGCGCCGAACAGACTGGCGCCGTCGGCGGTCTTCATCTCGATGCGAATGGTGTCGCCGAACTGCATGAACGGCGTCATCGGGCTGCCGCTTTCGATCGTCTCGATCGCCCGCTTTTCGGCGATGCACGAGTAGCCGCGCGTCCAGTCCTTGTTGCTGACGGTGCCGCTGCCGACGATCGAGCCGGCCCGGCAGTTGCGCGTCTTGCACAGGTGCGCGATGAGCTGGCCGAAATGAAAGGTCATCTCCTTGCCGGCATTGCACAAGCCCGAGCGCTTGCCGTTCCAGGTGCTTTCGAGATCGAGATGAAGGCGGCCACCGTGCCAGGCATCGCCGAGCTCATCCGGCGTCACCGCGACCGGGCTGAAGGCCGTCGCCGGCTTGCTCTGGAAAAAGCCGAAACCCTTGGCCAGCTCGCCGGGGATCAGGTTGCGCAGGCTGACGTCGTTGGCCAGCATGACGAGGCGGATGCCTTCGATCGCCGCCTCGGCTGTCGTGCCCATCGCGATGTCGCCGGTGACGACGGCAACCTCGGCCTCGAAGTCGATGCCCCAGTCGGTGCTGGCGGCGACGATGTCGTCGTACGGGCCGAGGAAGTCGTCGCTGCCGCCCTGGTACATCAGCGGATCGGTCCAGAAGCTCGCCGGCATCTCGGCGTTGCGGGCGCGCCGTACCAGCTCGACGTGGTTGACGAAGGCCGAGCCGTCGGCCCACTGATAGGCGCGAGGCAAGGGCGCCATGCACTTCGACGGCTCGAAGGCGAAGGCGTGGCGCGCCTTGCCGTCGTTCAGCGTCGCCGCGAGATCCTCGAGCTGCGGCGAGAGGAAATTCCAGTCGTCGAGCACCTGCTGCAGGCGGCCGGCGATGCCGCTGGCATAGTGGGCGCTGGCAAGGTCGCGCGAAACGACGACAAGTTGTCCGTCGCGCGAGCCGTCTTTGTACGTGGCGA
>JBDTIO010000425.1:0-8502 GCA_039936375.1 Caldimonas sp.
CCGATGGCCGAGCCCACACCCGCCGAGATCCAGCGCTTCATCGCCGACGGCCTCGCCTGCGAGCACGTCGAGGTCGAGGGCGACGGACGGCATTTCTTCGCCACCATCGTCTCCACCGAATTCGAGGGCACGAACCGCGTCGCCCGACACCAGCGCGTCTATCGCGCTCTCGGCGACCGCATGCGCGAGCAGATCCACGCGTTGTCGATGAAGACGCTCACGCCCACCGAATTCCGCAATCAAACGACGGCCTGACGCGAAAGCGTCGGCCTCTTCATCATCGACAAACTCCGCATTCGCGGCGGCCGCCGCCTCGCCGGCGAGATCGCCATCTCCGGTGCCAAGAACGCAGCGTTGCCGGAACTGTGCGCCGCACTGCTCACGGCCGAACCGGTGCTGCTCTCGAACGTGCCGCGTCTGCACGACGTGACGACGATGCTCAAGCTCCTGCGCACGATGGGCGTCGTGGCCGAGCAGTCGGGCGACGATGCCGAGGCGACGGTCTCGCTCGATGCGAAGCGTGTCGCGAACCGCGAAGCGCCGTACGAACTGGTCAAGACGATGCGTGCCTCGATCCTCGTTCTTGGCCCGTTGCTCGCGCGCTTCGGCGAAGCGCGGGTGTCGTTGCCTGGCGGGTGCGCCATCGGCACGCGGCCGGTCGACCAGCACATCAAGGGCCTGCAGGCGCTCGGCGCCGACATCACGGTCGAGCACGGCTACATCGTCGCCCGCGCCCAGCGTCTGAAGGGCGCGCGCATCTCGACCGACATGGTCACCGTCACCGGTACCGAGAACCTGCTCATGGCGGCGACGCTCGCCGACGGCGAGACGGTGCTCGAGAACGCGGCGCAGGAGCCCGAGATTCCCGACCTCGCCGAGATGCTGATCGGGATGGGCGCACGCATCGAGGGTCACGGCACCAGCCGCGTCCGGATCGAGGGCGTGCGCGAGCTGCGCGGAATCGCGCATCGCATCGTTCCCGATCGCATCGAGGCCGGCACGTTTCTTTGTGCCGTGGCCGCGGCAGGCGGCGATGCGGTGCTGCGCCACGCGCGCGCTGATCATCTCGAGGCGGTGATCGACAGGCTGCGCGAGGCCGGCGTGTCGATCGAAGCGGGCGACGGCTGGATCCGCGTGCGTGCCGACGCGCGGCCGCGCGCGGTGAGCTTTCGGACCAGCGAATACCCGGCCTTCCCGACCGACATGCAGGCGCAATTCATGGCCCTCGATTGCATCGCCGAGGGCAGCAGCAGCGTCGGCGAGACGATCTTCGAGAATCGCTTCATGCACGTGCCGGAGATGATCCGGCTCGGCGCCAGGATCGAGGTCGACGGCCGCGCCGCGCTGATTCAGGGCGTCGAGAAGTTGTCGGGTGCGACGGTGATGGCGACTGACCTGCGTGCTTCGGCCGGGCTCGTCATCGCTGGCCTTGTCGCCGACGGCGAGACGGTGATCGACCGCATCTATCACCTCGACCGCGGCTACGACCGCATGGAGGCCAAGCTGCGTGCGCTCGGCGCCGACGTCGAGCGGGTGGTGGCGTCGTGATCACGCTCGGTGGCTTGGGAGCGCGATCGTGATCACGCTAGCGCTGAGCAAAGGCCGGATCCTCGACGAGACGCTGCCGCTGCTCGCTGCGGCGGGCATCGAGCTCGCGGACGACCCGGAGATGAGCAGGAAGCTCATCATCGCGACCCGCCGCGACGACGTGCGCATCGTCCTCGTGCGTGCCAGCGACGTGCCGACCTATGTGCAGCACGGCGGCGCCGATCTCGGCGTGGTCGGCCTCGACACCTTGCTCGAGCATGGCGGCGAAGGGCTCTACCGGCCGCTCGATCTCGGCGTCGCGAAATGCCGCATGAGCGTCGCCGCGCCGCTCGGCTTCGACTACGCCGCCGCCGTGAAGCAGGGCTCGCGCATTCGCGTCGCCACCAAGTTCACGCGCATCGCCAGCGACCACTTCGCCGATAAGGGCGTGCACGTGGACCTGATCAAGCTCTACGGCTCGATGGAACTGGCGCCGCTCACCGGCCTGGCCGATGCGATCGTCGACCTGGTCGCGTCGGGCAACACCTTGAGGGCCAACTCGCTCGCCGAAGTGGAAGAGATCATGCAGATCTCGGCGCGGCTGGTTGTCAACAAGGCGGCGTTGAAGCTGAAGCGCGAGCCGATCCGGAGCCTGGTCGATGCGCTCGCGCGCGCGGTTGCGGCGGGCGCACCGGCGCCACGTCCGGAGGCTGGCTCGTGAGCCTGCGCCTGCGCCGTCTGAAAACGAGCGACGCCGAGTTCGCCGCGGAGCTCGCCGACGTGCTTGCCTATGCGGCCGACGTCGATGCCGAAGTCGAGACCAGCGTCGCCCGCATCCTCGCCGACGTGCAGGCCCGCGGCGACGCCGCCGTGCTCGACTACACGCGGCGGTACGACCAGGTCGACGCCGCGTCGCTCGCTTCGCTCGAGATCGCGCCGGCGCAGCTGCGCGCCGCGTGCAACGGCTTGCCGGCAGCGCAGCGATCGGCCCTGGAGAGTGCGACGGCGCGCATTCGCTCGTTCCACGAGCGGCAACTCGCCGAAGGCGGCCGCAGCTGGAGCTTTCGCGACGGCGACGGCAGCCTGCTCGGCCAGAAGGTGACGCCGCTCGACCGCGTCGGCATCTACGTGCCGGGCGGCAAGGCCGCGTATCCGTCGAGCGTGCTGATGAGTGCGGTGCCGGCGAAGGTGGCCGGTGTCGGCGAGATCGTCATGGTCGCGCCGATGCCGGGCGGCACGCACAACGCACTCGTGCTCGCCGCCGCGGCGATCGCCGGCGTCGATCGCGTCTACGCGATCGGCGGCGCCCAGGCGATCGGCGCGCTCGCCTACGGCACGGCGACGATCCCGGCGGTGCACAAGATCACCGGCCCGGGCAACGCCTACGTTGCGGCGGCGAAGAAGCGGGTGTTCGGTACCGTCGGCATCGACATGATCGCCGGGCCGAGCGAGATTCTCGTGCTCGCCGACGGCACGACGCCGCCCGACTGGGTTGCGATGGACCTTTTCAGCCAGGCCGAGCACGACGAGCTGGCGCAAAGCATCCTGCTTTGCCCCGACGCGGCCTACATCGAGCGCGTGGCCGAAGCGATCGAGCGGCTGCTGCCGACGATGCCGCGCCAAGCCGTGATCCGCGCCTCGCTCGAAGGTCGCGGCGCGCTGATCCTGACGCGCTCGATGGACGAGGCCTGCGAGATCAGCAACCGCATCGCGCCCGAGCACCTCGAGGTCAGCGCCACCGACCCGCATCGCTGGGAGCCGCTGCTGCGTCATGCCGGCGCGATCTTCCTCGGCGCGTTCACGAGCGAGAGCCTGGGTGACTACTGCGCCGGCCCGAATCACGTGCTGCCGACCGCGGGCACGGCGCGCTTCTCGTCGCCGCTCGGCGTCTTCGATTTCCAGAAGCGATCCAGCCTGATCGAGGTGAGCGAGCGCGGCGCCGCGACGCTCGGGCCGATTGCCGCCGAGCTGGCCAAGGGCGAGGGGCTCGCTGCGCATGCGCGGGCCGCGGAGATGCGGCTCGACGGCGCGGCGTCGACAGCCGGCCGCGCGATCGCATCGACCGACGAACGCATCGCCGCCGTCGTTCGACAGGACGTGAAGTCGATGCACGCCTATGCGATCCAGCAGAGCGCGGGGCTGGTCAAGCTCGACGCCATGGAGAACCCGTTCCGCTTGCCGGAAGCCCTGCAGGACGAGCTCGGCCGACAGCTCGGCCGCGTTGCGATCAATCGCTATCCGACGACCTGCGTTGCCGACGTGGTGTCGGCGCTGTCGAGCTACGTGAAGCTGCCCGCCGGCTGCAAGCTGATGCTCGGCAACGGCTCTGACGAGCTCATCTCGCTGCTGGCCCTGGCCTGCGACCTGCCTGGCGCGACGATCCTGGCGCCGCTGCCGGGCTTCGTCATGTACGAGATGTCGGCAAAACTGCAAGGACTGCGGTTCGTCGGCGTACCGCTGACGCCGCGCTTCGAGCTCGACGAGGCGGCGATGCTCGCGGCGATCCAGGCGCATCGGCCGGCCATCACCTACATCGCCTATCCGAACAATCCGACCGCGAATCTCTTCGACGAAGCCGTGGTCGAGCGCATCGTCGCGGCGATTGGAAAGCAGAACGGGCTAGTCGTCTTCGACGAGGCCTACCAGCCCTTTTCTTCGCGCTCGTGGATGAGCCGCGTCGGTACATTGCCGCACGTGCTCGTGATGCGAACGCTCAGCAAGTTCGGTTTGGCCGGCGTCCGGCTCGGTTATCTCGCCGGGCCGGCCGCCCTGGTCGACGAGATCGACAAGGTTCGTCCGCCCTACAACATCAGTGCGCTCAACGCCGAGGCAACGCTCTTCGCGCTGGAGCACGCCAACGAGTTCGCGCGTCAGGCGGCGCTGCTTCGCGGCGAGCGCGAGCGGCTGCAGCGGGCGCTGCGCGATCTGCCGGGCGTCGAAGCGTTTCCCAGCGAGGCCAACATGATCCTGGTGCGCGTCGCGAACGGCGCTGCCGTGTTCGCCGGCATGAAGCAGCGCGGCGTGCTCGTGAAGAACGTCGCCGGCCTGCATCCCTCGCTTGCCAACTGCTTGCGGCTGACGGTCGGCACGCCGGAGGAAAATACGCTCATGATCGACGCCCTGCACGCCAGCCTGCCATGAACGCCCCGCTCGTCTCGACCGCTCCAGCGCGCCGCGCCACCGTCCAGCGCGACACCAAGGAAACGAAGATTCGCGTCAGCGTCGACCTCGACGGCAGCGGCGCCGCGAAGCTGTCGAGCGGGATCGGCTTCTTCGACCATATGCTCGAGCAGATCGCCCGGCACGGCCTGATCGATCTCGAGATCGAGGCCCTCGGCGACCTGCACATCGACGGCCACCACACCGTCGAAGACGTGGGCATCACGCTCGGCCAGGCGGTCGGTCAGTCGGTGGGCGACAAGCGCGGCCTGGTCCGCTACGGCCATGCCTATGTGCCGCTCGACGAGGCGCTGTCTCGCGTCGTCATCGACTTCTCCGGGCGGCCGGGGCTGACCATGAACGTGCCGTTCAAGGCCGGCATGATCGGCGGCTTCGACGCCCAGCTTGCACACGAGTTCTTCCAGGGCTTCGCCAACCACGCGCTGGTGACGATGCACATCGACAACCTGCGCGGCGAGAACGCGCACCACCAGTGCGAGACGGTGTTCAAGGCGTTCGCGCGGGCGCTGCGCATGGCCGTCGCGATCGATCCGCGCGCCGCCGACGTCGTGCCGTCTACCAAGGGAACCCTCTAGGAAAGAGATGCGCACGGTCGCCGTCGTCGACTACGGCATGGGCAACCTGCGCTCGGTCTCGCAGGCGGTCGCGCACGTCGCCCGCGAGGAGGGCGTCTTCGAGGTTATCGTCACGTCGAAGCCGGAAGAAGTCTTCGCCGCCGAGCGCGTCGTCTTGCCCGGCCAGGGTGCCATGCCCGACTGCATGCGCGAGCTGCGCGATTCGGGCCTTCAGGAAGCGGTGCTCGACGCCGCGGCGACGAAGCCGCTGATGGGCGTGTGCATCGGCATGCAGATGCTGCTCGACAAGAGCGAGGAAGGCGGCGACGCCACCGGCACGTCTGGCCTCGGCCTGATCGGCGGCGAGGTCGTGCGTTTTCGCCTGGAAGGGCGCCTGCAGCCCGACGGCAGCCGCTTCAAGGTGCCGCAGATGGGCTGGAACCAGGTCGTCCAGGCGACGGCGCACCCGATCTGGCGCGGCGTGCCCGATGCCAGCTGGTTCTATTTCGTGCACAGTTTCTGCGCCCGTCCGTCCGACCCGCGCCACAGTGCGGGCCTCACCGACTACGGCGGCAGCTTTACCTCTGCGCTGGCACGCGATAATATTTTCGCGACGCAGTTCCACCCCGAAAAGAGCGCCGAGTTCGGCTTGGCCCTGTATCGCAACTTCCTGCATTGGAACCCCTGACGCCGCCTCCGGACCGCGCCGCCTCCCAGGCTGCGATCCCCACTCGTCTCGATCCACCTCGTTCCATGCGGTCATGCTGCTGATTCCTGCGATCGACCTGAAAGACGGCCGCTGCGTCCGACTGAAGCAGGGCGACATGAGCGAGTCGACGATCTTCAGCGAGAACCCCGCGGCGATGGCCAGGCGCTGGATCGACGCCGGCGCACGGCGCCTGCACCTCGTCGACCTGAACGGCGCCTTCGCCGGCAAGCCGATCAACGAGAGCGCGGTCAAGGCGATCCTGGCCGAGGTCGGCGACGAGATCCCGGTGCAGCTCGGCGGCGGCATCCGCGACCTCGACACGATCGAGCGCTACCTCGACGATGGCCTGAGCTTCATCATCATCGGCACCGCCGCGGTCAAGAACCCCGGCTTCATGCGCGACGCCTGCAGCGCCTTCGGCGGCCACATCATCGTCGGCCTCGACGCGAAAGACGGCAAGGTCGCCACCGACGGCTGGAGCAAGCTGACCGGCCACGAGGTCGCCGACCTGGCGAAGAAGTTCGAGGACTACGGCGTCGAAGGCATCATCTACACCGACATCGGCCGCGACGGCATGCTGAGCGGCGTCAACATCGACGCCACCGTGAAGCTGGCGCAGCAGCTGACGATGCCGGTGTTCGCCTCCGGCGGTCTGTCGTCGATGCTGGACATCGAGCGGCTTTGCGCAGTCGAGGCGATGGGCATCGAAGGCGTGATCTGCGGCCGCGCCATCTACAGTGGCGACCTCGATTTCGCCGCCGCGCAGGCGCGCGCCGACGAGCTCGCGGACGCCTGACGCGCGCCGCCGTTCGGCCCGTGCGCCGTCGGCGACACTCGACGCCATGCTGGCCAAGAGAATCATTCCCTGCCTCGACGTCACCGCCGGGCGCGTCGTCAAGGGCGTCAACTTCGTCGAGCTGCGCGACGCCGGTGATCCGGTCGAGATCGCCGCGCGCTACAACGAGCAGGGCGCCGACGAGCTCACCTTTCTCGACATCACCGCCACGAGCGACGGCCGCGACATGATCCTGCCGATCATCGAGGCGGTTGCCGCGCGCGTCTTTATTCCGCTCACCGTCGGCGGCGGCGTGCGCACGGTGGCCGACGTACGGCGGCTCCTCAACGCCGGCGCCGACAAGGTCAGCTTCAATTCGGCAGCGGTCGCCGAGCCGCAGGTGATCCGCGACGCCTCGGCGAAGTACGGCGCGCAATGCATCGTCGTCGCCATCGATGCCAAGCGCCGCGCCGGCGAGCCGGCCGGCTGGGATGTCTACACCCACGGCGGCCGGCGCAACACCGGGCTCGACGCCGTCGAGTGGGCTCGCCGCATGGCCGACACCGGCGCCGGCGAGATCCTGCTGACCAGCATGGACCGCGACGGCACGAAGAGCGGCTTCGACCTGGCGCTCACCCGCGCCGTCGCCGATGCGGTGAGCGTGCCCGTAATCGCCTCGGGTGGCGTCGGCTCGCTCGAGCATCTTTCCGATGGCATTCGCATCGGCGGTGCCGACGCGGTGTTGGCGGCGAGCATCTTCCACTACGGCGAGTTCTCGGTTCGCGAAGCCAAGGCGCTGCTGGCGCGCGACGGCATCGCCGTCCGGTTGTGAGCACGTCGCGCGCCGGCCCACGCCCGGCGCCGACGCGGCGTGAACTGCCGCGCGAGGTGCGCATCATCGGCGGCGCCTGGAAGCGAAGCAAGTTGCCGGTCGCCGACAAACCGGGCCTGAGGCCGACGCCCGATCGCGTGCGCGAGATCCTCTTCAACTGGCTCGGCCAGACGCTTGTCGGCTGGCGCTGCCTCGATGCGTTCGCCGGTACCGGCGCGCTCGGCTTCGAGGCGGCGTCGCGCGGCGCCGCCGAGGTGGTGCTGCTCGAGCGCGACACTGCCCTGGTCGCCAGCCTGCTCGAGTCGAAGGCGCGCCTCGAGGCGGTGGCCTTGCGCATCGAGCGCGCCGACGCGCTGCCGTGGATGGCGCGATCGGCGGCCGGCGTCTTCGATCTCGTCTTCCTCGACCCGCCGTTCGACTTGCCGCTGGCGGTGCCGGCGATGACGGCGGCCAGCCGGCTCGTCGCGGCGGGCGGCCTCGTCTACGTGGAAGCGCCACAGCCGATCGACGGCGCATCGCTGTTGCCGGCCGGCCTCGAGCCTTGGCGCGCGGCCCGCGCCGGCGCCGTTCACTTTCACCTCTTTCGCCGCGCCGCCACGGCATGACGGGCACGGCTACACTGCGCCCGACATTCGGCAGCCCCTGGACACCAGCGTGGAGAGCAGCGTGACTTCGGTGACTCGACTGACGGCGGTGTATCCAGGCACCTTCGACCCGATGACGCTGGGCCATGAAGACCTCATGCGCCGGGCCAGCCGGCTCTTCGAGCGGCTGATCGTTGCCGTCGCCGCGGGCCACCACAAGCGGACCATGTTCTCCATCGCCGAGCGGCTGCAGATCGCGGTCGAGCTGGCGGCCAATTACCCCAACGTCGAGGTGATGGCGTTTCGCGGGTTGCTGCGCGACTTCGTCGTCGAGAACGACG
>JBDTIO010000426.1:0-6940 GCA_039936375.1 Caldimonas sp.
GGGCGCCATCGGCACGCGCCTCGACCGTGGTGTAGCGCTCGTCGACCTCGTGCACCGGCAGGGCGAAACGGGCCTGCATCTGGCGGCCGAACCGGCGTGCGCGTTGCGTGTTCACATGCGCCGCGCCGTCAGGGTGAAAGGGCACGCCGACGACGAGCGCGGCGGGTTGCCACTGCGCGATCAATGCGGCGATGGCATCGAACCGCGAATCGCCCTGCGCGGCGATCGTCGTCAGCGGCGTCGCGGACTGGGTCAGCGTATTGCCGCTCGCGACCCCAACCCGGCGAGTCCCGAAATCGAAAGCAAGAAAAGAAAGGACGGGCGAAGAGGAAGGCGCCAGAGCCGGCCTCACGCGTGGCCCGCCGCCGAGCTCGACGCCGAAGCGCTCTACGCCGGCCTGGTGCCGGGCCTGCGCGGCCTGCTGCTACCGGGTGGGGTGCTGGTCGGCATCTGGTCGGGCGGCGCGTGGCTGGTGGAGCGGCTGCAGCGCGACCTCGGCCTGCCGGGCGAGGCCGGCGTCATCTCGAGCACACTGCACCGCGACGATTTCTCGCGGCGCGGCCTCGGCGCCGCGGCCGACCCGACGAAGCTGCCGTTCGAGATCGAAGGCCGGCACATCGTTCTCGTCGACGATGTGCTCTACACCGGCCGCACGATTCGCGCCGTCGTCAACGAGCTCTACGATTTCGGCCGCCCGGCCAGCGTCCGCCTCGCCGTGCTCGTCGATCGCGGCGGCCGCGAGCTGCCGATCGAAGCGGCATTTGCCGTCGCCAAGGTCGAGCTGCCGGCGTCGCAGCGCCTGTCGCTGGCCCGCGACGCCGCCGGCCGGTTCAGCTTCGAGATCCAATAGAAGCCGCCATGTTCGTCCGCCGCAACCCGCAGCTCAATCGCAATGACGAGCTCATCCACCTGCTGTCGATCGAAGGCCTGCCGGCGGCGATCGTCAATCACATCCTCGACACCGCGGGCACGTTCCTGAGCGTCAACGATCGCGACGTGAAGAAGGTGCCGCTCCTGCGCGGCAAGAGCGTCTTCAACCTCTTCTTCGAGAACTCGACGCGCACGCGCACGACCTTCGAGATCGCGGCCAAGCGCCTCTCGGCCGACGTCATCAACCTCGACATCGCGCGCTCGTCGACGGCCAAGGGCGAGAGCCTGCTCGACACCGTCGCCAACCTCTCGGCGATGCACGCCGACATGTTCGTCGTGCGCCACTCCGAAAGCGGGGCGCCATACCTGATCGCGCGACACTGCGCGCCGCACGTGCACGTGGTCAACGCCGGCGACGGCAGGCACTCGCACCCGACGCAGGGCCTGCTCGACATGTACACGATCCGCCATTACAAGAAAGACTTCCGCCAACTCACCGTGGCGATCGTCGGCGACATCGTGCACTCGCGTGTCGCCCGCTCCGACATCCATGCGCTGACGACGCTGGGCGTGCCCGAGATCCGCGCGGTCGGGCCGAAGACGCTGGTGCCCGGCGATCTGAAGGAGATGGGCGTTCGCGTCTGCCACGACATGAGCGAGGGTGTCCGCGGCGCCGACGTGATCATCATGCTGCGGCTGCAGAACGAGCGCATGAACGGTGCCATGCTGCCGAGCGCGGGGGAGTTTTCCAAGACCTTCGGTTTGAGCGCCGACAAGCTTGCGCTCGCCAAGCCCGATGCCATCGTCATGCACCCCGGGCCGATCAATCGCGGTGTCGAAATCGACTCCGTGGTCGCCGACGGCAGCCAGAGCGTGATCCTGCCGCAGGTCACCTTCGGCATCGCGGTGCGAATGGCCGTGATGTCGATCATCGCCGGCAACAACGCCTGAGAAAGCATGAATGAACGGCTGCTGATCTCGAACGCGCGCCTCGTCGATCCGCAGAGCGGCCGCGACGAGCGCGGCGTCCTCGCCATCGCCGACGGCCGCATCGTCGCCGTGGGCGCTGCCGCGCCGCGCGACTTCACGGCCGATCGAACCATCGACGCGGCCGGTGCGGTGGTTGCGCCCGGCCTGGTCGACTTGTGCGCGCGTCTCGGCGAACCGGGCCACGAGCACGAAGGCATGCTCGAGTCCGAGCTTGCCGCGGCAGTGGCCGGCGGCGTCACCAGCGTCGTCTGCCCGCCCGACACCGACCCGGTGCTCGACGAGCCGGGGCTGGTCGAGATGCTCAAATTCAGGGCCCGCAGCCTCGACCTGGCGCGTGTCTTCCCGCTCGGTGCGTTGACGCGGGGCCTGGCCGGCGAGGCGATCACCGAGATGGCCGAACTCACCGAAGCCGGCTGCATCGGTTTCGGCCAGGCCGACGTCGCCATTCGAGACACACTCGTGCTGCACCGGGCGCTCCAATATGCGGCCACCTTCGGCTTCACGGTCTGGCTGCGTCCGAACGACGCCTGGCTCGGCCTGGGCGTCGCCGCCAAGGGTCCGCTGGCGACGCGCATGGGCCTGTCGGGCGTGCCGGTAATCGCAGAGACGATTGCGCTGGCGACGATCTTCGAGCTGGTTCGCGATACCGGAGCCCGTGTTCATCTGTCGCGCCTGAGCAGCGGTGCCGGCGTCGAGCTGGTGCGCCAGGCCAAGGCCGAGGGCTTGCCGGTGAGCTGCGATGCGAGCATCCACCAGCTTCATCTGATCGACGTCGACATGGGCTATTTCGACGCCGCCACGCGCCTGGTGCCGCCGTTGCGCCAGCAGCGCGACCGCGACGCCATTCGCGCCGCGCTGGCCGACGGCACCATCGATGCGCTTGTCAGCGATCACACGCCGGTCACCGAAGACGCGAAGCAGTTGCCTTTCGCCGAAGCCGAGCCCGGTGCCACCGGGCTCGAGCTGCTGCTCGGCCTGGCCTTGAAGTGGGGCGAGTCGATGCGCCTCGGCCTGGGCTCGACGCTGGCCGCGGTGACGAGTCGCCCTGCCGCGGCACTGCTTCGCTCAAGCCTGGGTAGCGTCGCGGCACCGAGCGGCCTGGCCGTGGGTGCCGCCGCGGATCTCTGCATCTTCGACGCCGACGCGTCGTGGACCGTGAAGCCGGCCGGGCTTTGCAGCCGCAGCCGACACACGCCGTTCGCCGGTCACGACTTGCCCGGCCGCGTTCGCTGGACGCTGGTCGCCGGTCGGATCGCGTTTGAAGACCCCGCCACAGACGCGCCTCGCTGAGCCACGCCGCGCCGTGCCGATGCGCCGTTTTCGCGCCGTCGCGCGTCTGCTCCGAAGCGTCGGCCATGGCTTGCACGGGCTCGGCATCGTGCTTTTCCGCTTTCCGCAGCTGCCGCCTGTCGAGCGCCAGGCGCGGATTCGCGGGTGGTCGGCAAAGATGCTCGACACCATGGGCATCCAGCTTCGCGTCGATGGCGTGCCGGCGCCTGGCCCGCTCCTGCTCGTCGCCAATCACATCTCATGGCTCGACATCATGGTGATCCACGCCGTCGTCCCCGAGGCGCGCTTCGTCGCCAAGGCCGATGTCAAATCGTGGCCGTTGCTGGCGCGGCTCATCGACGCGGGCGGCACGCTCTATCTAGAGCGCGAGCGAAAGCGCGATGCATTGCGCGTCATCCATGTCATGGCCGACGCCTTGCGAGCGGGCCAGACGGTGGCGATCTTTCCCGAGGGGACGACCTCGACCGGCCACAACCTGCTGCCCTTTCACGCCAATCTTCTGCAGGCAGCCATCGCCACGGCAACCCCCGTGCAGCCGCTGGCGCTGCGGTTTTCAGACGTGACCCACGCGGTCAGCGGCGCCGTCGAATTCGTCGGCGCCACGACGCTTGCGGAGAGCATCTGGCGAACGGCTTGCGGCCAAGGGATCGTCGCCCACCTGGCTTTCTTGCCGTCGCGGGATCCAGCCGGCTTCGAGCGGCGCCAGCTGGCGGTACGGCTGCGCGCCGATATCGCTGCCGCCCTCGGCGTTCAGCTTCCCGACGCCTGACGCGCCACCGCGGCGGCCGCTTGCGCCGCCGCTTCGGCGTCGCCGAGGTAGTAGCTGCGGATCGGCTTCAGGTCGTCGCCGAGCTCGTAGACGAGCGGAATGCCGTTCGGAATGTTCAGCCCGACGATGTCGGCATCGGCGACGCCATCGAGGTATTTCACGAGCGCGCGCATGCTGTTGCCATGCGCCGATACGAGCAGCCTCTGGCCCGCGCGGATGGCCGGCGCGAGCGTGCCGTGCCAGAACGGCAGGACGCGGGCCACCGTGTCCTTGAGGCATTCGGTCAGGGGAACTTCGCCGGGCTGCAAGGCGCGGTATCTCGGATCGGCGCGTTCGCTGCGCGGATCGTCAGCAGCAAGTGCCGGCGGTTGCACGTCATAGCTGCGTCGCCACGCCAGCACTTGCGCATCGCCGTACTTGCGCGCCGTCTCCGCTTTGTCGAGACCTTGCAGGGCGCCGTAATGCCGTTCGTTCAGCCGCCAGTCGTTGCTGACGGGCAGCCAGGTCCGGTCCATGGCGTCGAGCGCGTACCAGAGAGTCCAGGTCGCTCGCTTCAGCACCGACGTCCAGGCGTGATCGAACTCGTAGCCGTTTTCGCGCAGCAGGCGGCCGGCGGCCCGGGCCTGTTCGACACCCTTTGCGGTGAGATCGACGTCGGTCCAGCCGGTGAACCGGTTCTCGAGGTTCCAGGTCGATTCGCCGTGGCGAACGAGGACGAGCTTGTGCATCGATGACCTTGGGCAACGCAGCGAAGGCGCGAATTCTATAATTCGCGTTTTCCCAGGGCGGGTGCTTCGGCACTTCGACGACCTTGAATTTCGTCATCCAGAATTGGTACCTGTTCGCGATGGCGCTCGTCTCGGGCGGCCTGCTCGTCTGGCCGATGCTGACCGGCGTCGGCGGCGGTTCGCAGGTGACGGCCAGCGACGCCGTGCGACTCATCAACCGCGAACGGGCGGTGATGATCGACGTCAGCGAGCCCGCCGAATACGCCGCCGCGCATCCGGTGGGGGCCCGCAGCGTGCCCCTGGCCAGCCTCGAGGCCTCGCGCGACCTGCCGAAAAACAAGTCGCTTCCCGTGGTCGTCGTCTGTCCGACGGGCTCACGCGCCAATCGGGCGGTGGCAACGCTGAAGAAGCTCGGCTTCGAAAACGCGCAGGCTCTCGCCGGCGGCCTTACGGCCTGGCGCGCTGCCAATCTGCCGGTCGAGAAAACGGCCTGATGCAGTCCGTCCGCATGTACAGCACAGCGACTTGCCCCTATTGCCTGCGGGCGAAGGCGTTGCTGCGCCAGCGCGGCGTCGAGATGATCGACGAGATTCGCATCGACGAGCGGCCCGCCGAGCGCGATGCCATGATTCGTCTGACGCAGCGCTGGACCGTGCCGCAGATTTTCATCGGCGAGACCCATATCGGCGGCTGCGACGACCTGGTCGCGCTCGACCGCGCCGGCGGCCTCGAGCCACTGCTCGCCGGCACGCGATAATCGCCGCCCGGCAAACCTGCCTGCCTTTTGCGTCGCCGCTGTGGCGGCGCTGCCCTTTTCTTCGAGAGCTCCCATGGCCGACGACACCCCCAAGACGCCCCTGTTCCAGATCCAGCGGATGTATCTGAAGGATCTTTCGCTCGAGCAACCGAACTCGCCGCAGGTGCTGCTGGAGCAGGGCTCGCCGCAGGTCGAGATCAATCTCACGCTCGGTGCCGAAACGATCGGCGACGGGATGTACGAGGTCACCGTCACCGCGACCGTGACGACGAAGATCAACGACAAGACACTCTTTCTCGTCGAAGCCAAGCAAGGCGGCATCTTCGAGATTCGCAACATCGCCGATGAACAGATGCGCCAGATCTTGGGCATCGCCTGTCCCAACATCGTCTACCCGTATCTGCGAGCCGTCGTCTCCGACGTCTGCACCCGTGCCGGCTTTCCGCCGGTGGTGCTGACGGAGGTCAACTTCCAGGCGATGTACGAAGCGCAGCTGGCGCAGGCACAAGCGCAAGCCGCCGCCGTGACCAACGGCTCGGGCGTGACCGGGACGCTCAACTAGGGCCTGTCAGGCCCTGGGACCCATGAACCTCACGGTGCTCGGCGCGGGCGCCTGGGGCACCGCGCTTGCCGTTCACGCTTCGGCCGTCCAGCCGACGCGACTCTGGGCGCGCAACAGCGATCAGGCCGCGCAGATGCGTTCGCTGCGTCGCAACGCCACGTACCTGTCCGACATCGCGCTGCCGCCGGCGCTGCATATCACGAGCGATTTCAATGCCGCGCTGCGACACGCGCGTGGTGGCCTGGTCGTCATCGCCACGCCGATGGCCGGCCTGGAGGAGATGCTGCGGCGCGCCGGTGGCGAAAGCGATGTCGGCCTGTTCTGGCTGTGCAAAGGCTTTCAGGAGGGCACCGGCTGGCTCGGGCACGAAGTGGCGCGACTCGCGGCGCCGACGGCGCGCATCGGCGTTCTCTCGGGGCCGAGCTTTGCCATCGAGGTCGCACGCGGCCAACCCACGGCGCTGGTCGCGGCGAGCGACGACGCCACTTTGCGCGAGGCCGCGGTCACCGTCTTTCACGGTGCCCATCTGCGCATCTACACGTCGTCAGATCCGATCGGCGTCGAGGTCGGCGGCGCGGTCAAGAACGTGCTGGCCATTGCCACCGGCATCGCCGACGGCATGCAACTCGGCCTCAACGCGCGGGCCGCCCTCATCACACGCGGCCTCGCCGAAATGACGCGCCTGGGCGTTGCGCTCGGCGCCGAGGCGCAGACCTTCATGGGCTTGTCGGGGCTGGGCGACCTCGTGCTGACGACAACGGGTGACCTCTCGCGCAACCGGAGGGTCGGGTTGCGCCTGGCCGAAGGGCAACCGCTGGCACGCATCGTCGCCGAGCTCGGTCATGTCGCCGAAGGCGTCACCAGTGCGCCGATGATCCTGCAGCGGGCCCATGCGCGGGGCCTCGAGATGCCGATCGTCGAGGCCGTCGTTCAGGTCCTCGACGGGCGCCTGGCGCCGGATCAGGCACTCGAGC
>JBDTIO010000427.1:0-2530 GCA_039936375.1 Caldimonas sp.
TCGGCCAGCGGCAGCATCTGCTTGTCGCTGCGCAGGTTCTCGAAGCCGTCGCGAATCGCCGCCGGCGTCATGCTCTGCAGCCAGAGGCGCTTGACCGGCTGCTTCGATTTCGCGTGCTGCTGGATCAGGCGAAAGATCAGCTCGCCCTCGCGGCCGGCGTCGCAGGCGTTGATAAGCTCGCTCACGTCCTTCCTCTTGACCAGCTTGACGATCGCGGAGAGCCGCCCCTTGGTCTTGTCGAGCGGCGCCAGGTCGAAGTGCGGCGGGATCACCGGCAGGTTTGCGAAGCTCCATTTGCCGCGCTTGACGTCGAACTCTTCCGGCGCCTTGATCTCGAGCAGATGGCCGACCGCCGAGGTGACGAGATAGCGCTCGCTCTCGAAGTATTCGTCGTGCTTGTCGAACTTGCCGGCCTCGGGCGTGAGTGCGCGCACGATGTCCTGTGCGACGGAAGGCTTCTCGGCAATGATGAGTGACTTGGTCATTCTTTGGCGTGTCTTTCGCGTGCGGCCCATGCCGCATCAATACAATCCGGACTCCTCGCGCGCACGCACCTACGCGCGCGCACCCATGAATTCAATGTACCCAAAGAAATCGATGGCGCGAAAGACCCTCCCGAAACCAGTCGAATCCAGGCCGAACACGCGCACACCGAAATCGATCGAAGTCCGCGCCTCCGGCGTCCACGGCAAGGGCGTGTTCGCGGTCGCGCCGATCGCCGAAGGCAAGCGCATCATCGAATACACCGGGCCGATCATCACGTGGAAGGAAGCGCAGCGCCGCCATCCGCACGACCCGGACGAGCCGAACCACACCTTCTTCTTCCACATCGACGACAAGCGCGTGATCGACGGCTTGAACGGCGGCCCGGCGAAATGGATCAATCACGCCTGCGAGCCGAACTGCGAGGCCGACGAAGACGAAGACGCCGGCCGCGTCTTCATCAAGGCGCTGCGCGACATCGAGCCCGGCGAAGAGCTGAACTACGACTACGGCCTCGTCCTCGAAGGGCGCCATACGGCCAAGGTGAAGAAGGAATACGAATGCCGCTGCGGCAGCCCGGAATGCCGCGGAACGATGCTCTCGCCCAAGCGCTGAGCACCGGCCGCAGGGCCGCGCAACGCGCATAGCGGCGTGACGCAGGGCCGGCCGATGTCGAGCGAAGCATTGCGCGCCGCGTGGGGCGAATCGGCGGCTGCGCTCGAGATCGACTGCGTCGACGAGACCGGCTCGACCAACGCCGACCTGCTCGAGCGCTGCCGCAACAGCCTCGAGCGGCGAGCCCGCCTGCTCGTCGCCGAACGGCAGACCGCCGGGCGCGGCCGGCGCGGCCGGCCCTGGCAATCGACGCCCGGCGCGTCGCTCACCTTCTCGCTCGCCTGGCCGCTGGCCGCCGGCGATCTGTCGGGCCTGTCGCTCGCGCTCGGCGTCGCCGTGGCCGAAGCGATCGATCCCGATGCGTCGGCGCACGCCCGCGTCGCGCTCAAGTGGCCGAACGATCTCTGGCTCGTCGATGCGGTGGGTGAAGGCCGCAAGCTCGGCGGCATCCTGATCGAGACGACGCCGATCGGCGAGCGCCGGGTCGCGGTCGTCGGCATCGGCCTGAATGTCCTCGAGCAGCGCGTCGCCGACGCCGCAAGCGGTGTGGCCTGGCTGCGCGAGATCGACCCGGTGGCCACGCCGGAGTCGACGCTCCTGCGCCTGGTACCGAACCTGATGCGCGCGCTCGCGACCTTCGACGCGGAAGGGTTCGCCGCCTTCGCCGCGCGATTCGCGGCGCGTGATCTGCTGCGCGGCCGGGCGGTGTGCTGCGCCGGCAGCGGGCCGGCGCGCATCGACGGTGTCGCCGAAGGCGTGTCGCGCTCGGGCGAGCTGCTGGTGCGCACGGCGCGTGGCGTGCAAGCGGTCGGCAGCGGCGAAGTCAGCGCACGCCTCGCCGAAGATCCTTCGCCAGCAATGGGCCGCAGTGCGGGGGCGCCGTGCTGAGAGTCGTTGCCATCGTCCTGCTCGCGGCGAACCTGCTCTTCTTCGGCTTCACGCGAGGCTGGTTCGATGGCCTGTTCGGTCTCAGCTCGATCGGCGATCGCGAGCCCGAGCGCGTCGCCAGTCAGATACGACCCCACGAGATCGTGGTGACGCCGCTGAACGGTCGGCCGACATCGAGCGCGGCCGCACGCGGCGGCTGCCTGGAGGCCGGCCCGATCGCCGCAGCCGATGCTTCGGCCGCCGAGGCGATCCTGAAGATCGCGCTCGCGCCGGGTGCCTGGGTCGACAACCGCAGCGAAAGCATGGCGGGCGGCAGCGTGGTCGTCACGCACACCTATCGCGTCGCCGCGGCCGACCCGGCCCTGGCCGCGCGCCTGGCCGCGCTCAAGCTCGACGCGTCGGGCCGCGGCTTCAGCCCCTGCGCGAAATCGGGCGACGCGATCCGCTGATTTGCAGCGGCACCGCGCGGCGCCGGCGAGCGAGGCGATCTTCTGCCGCCAGGAGCAGCACGGCGCACAGCAGCAGCAGCAACCAGCCGACGCCC
>JBDTIO010000428.1:0-7153 GCA_039936375.1 Caldimonas sp.
AGCACAAGATCATGTTCGAGAACCTGACGCCGCTCTTCCCGAAAGAGCAGTTCAAGCTCGAGCGCGACATCAAGAACGAAGAGAACATCACCAGCCGCATCGTCGACCTGATCGCGCCGATCGGCAAGGGCCAGCGCGCCCTGCTCGTCTCGGCGCCGAAGAGCGGCAAGACGGTGATGATGCAAAACCTCGCGCACGCACTGATCGCCAACTACCCCGAGGTCTACCTGATCGTGCTACTGGTCGACGAGCGGCCCGAGGAAGTGACCGAGATGCAGCGCACGGTGCGCGGCGAGGTCATCAGCTCCACCTTCGACGAGCCCGCGGCGCGCCACGTGCAGGTGGCCGAGATGGTGATCGAACGCGCCAAGCGGCTGGTCGAGATGAAGAAGGACGTGGTGATCCTGCTCGACTCGATCACGCGGCTGGCCCGCGCCTACAACAACGTCCTGCCGTCATCGGGCAAGGTGCTGACGGGCGGCGTCGACGCCAACGCGCTGCAGCGGCCGAAGCGCTTTTTCGGCGCGGCTCGCAACATCGAAGAAGGTGGCTCGCTCACCATCATCGGCACGGCGCTGGTCGAGACCGGCAGCCGCATGGACGAAGTGATCTACGAGGAGTTCAAGGGCACCGGCAACTGCGAGATCCACCTCGACCGCCGAATGTCGGAAAAGCGCGTCTACCCGTCGATCCTGCTCAACAAGTCGGGGACGCGGCGCGAAGAGCTGTTGCTCAAGCCCGAGATCCTGCAGAAGAGCTGGATCCTGAGAAAGCTTCTCTACTCAATGGACGAGATCGAGGCGATGGAGTTCATCCTCGAGAAAATGAAAGCCACGAAGAACAACAACGACTTCTTCGACATGATGCGGCGCGGCGGCTAGGCGGCCTGGCTATAATTAAAGGTTTTTCGGAAAGTGCGCCGGTTTCGCGGCGTGGCTCCCGGCCCACCGCACGAGGTTTGCAATGAAAGACGGCATCCATCCCGAATATCGCGAAGTCTGCTTCGTCGATCAGTCGAACGGTTTCAAGTTCGTGACCCGCTCCACCGCGCAAACGCGCGAGAAGATCAAGATGGACGATGGGCGCGAGCTGCCGCTCTACAAGCTCGAGACGACCAGCGAGTCGCACCCGTTCTACACGGGTACGCAAAAGAGCGTCGATTCGCTCGGTGGCCGCGTCGAGAAGTTCCGCAACAAGTTCGCCCACCTCACCGCCAAGAAATAAGCGGCGGATTGCAGGATCGGAAAAGGCAGCTTCGGCTGCCTTTTTTCATGTCGACGCGCAACGAGTCGGCGCCACCGGCATCTGTTGCATCATTCGCCGTGCTTTTTCCGATGACTCCGTGAATTCACCGAATCCGGCCCTCGTCAGCCAGCGCGAAGCCCAGCCGCTGCCGCGCATCGCCCTCCTCCTCTTCTGCGCGGCCTACGTGCTGCCCGGCCTGTTCGGCCGCGACCCGTGGAAGAGTGCCGACATCACGGCCTTCGGCTACATCGTCAACATCGCGCAAGGCAAGACATCCTGGCTCGCGCCGACGGTGGGCGGCCTGCCTGCCGACGGTTCCATCCTGCCGTACTGGATCGGTGCTGTCTTCGTGAAGGCGACGAGCCCCTGGCTCGACCCGGCTTTCGCCGCCCGCCTTCCATTCGCGTTGCTGCTGGCGCTGGCGCTGGCCTTCACCTGGTACGCGGCCTACTACCTGGCCCGCTCGGAATCGGCGCAGCCGCTGCCGTTCGCTTTCGGCGGCGAAGCGTCGCCGGTCGACTACGCGCGCGCCGTCGCCGACGGCGCACTGCTTGCCCTGATCGCCTGCCTCGGCCTATTGCAGCTCGGCCACGAGACGACGCCGGAGCTGGTGCAGCTCGCCGCCGTCTCGCTATATCTCTACGGCCTTGCCGCGAGCCCGCATCGGCAATGGAAGGGCGGACTGGCCGTGCTCGTCGCGCTGCCGGCGCTCGCGGCCAGCGGTGCGCCGAGCATCGCCCTGCTGCTTGCCGTGGTCGGGCTCGCCGTCACCTTTGTCTCGCGCGAAGCAAAGTTGCGCAGGCTTGCCGGGTACATCGCTGGCGGCGCAATCTTCGCCGTCGCCGCCGCGACGGCCATCGGCGCCTGGGCGAATCGCCTCGGCGCCTACGAAGGCGCAACGCAACTCCTCGGCCTGGCCAAGATGATCGCGTGGTTCGCCTGGCCGGCCTGGCTGCTGGCGGTGTGGACGCTCTGGCGTTGGCGGCGCCAGCTGCTGAGCCAGCATATCGTCGTGCCGCTCGCATGCGTCGTGGCGCTTCTGGCGGTCTGGCTGGCGATGGCCGGCAGCGACCGCGCCCTGATGCTGGCGCTGCCAGCATTGGCGGTGCTGGCGGCGTTCGCCTTGCCGACCTTGGAGCGAAATGCGGCGTCTGCGATCGACTGGTTCTCGGTCTTTTTCTTTACGATCGCGGCCGCGACCGGCTGGCTTTTCTACGCCGCAATGCAACTCGGCGTCCCGGCCTCGCTTGCAGCGAACGTGGCAAAGCTCTCGCCCGGCTATCGGAATCACTTCTCGCTGCCGGCCCTCCTGTTCGCCCTCGCCGGAACCTTCGCCTGGGGCTGGCTGGTGTTCTGGCGCACCGGGCGGCGTCGCCATCCGCTCTGGAAGAGTCTCGTCCTTCCCGCCGGCGGCCTGACCTTGTGCCTGCTGCTGCTGACCACGGTGCTGATGCCACCGTTCGACAACGCGCGCAGCTATCGCTCGATGATGCAGCGCGTCGCGCAGGAGGTGCCCGCGGGCGCTTGCGTCGCCGCTCCCGACTTGAGCCGGCCGCAGGTCGTCGCCCTCGAATTTCTGGGCAGCTACCGCGTCGACGCGGTCACACCCGCAACGGCGACGCACTGCGAATTCCTGCTCCTGGCCCGCGCCGCGAAGGCGCCGGGGGCGCCTTGGCATTTCGTCGCTCGCGAGCGACGTTTGCGCAACGACGACGACGCCATAGACATCTATCGGCGATAGTGGCCGCCCCGCCGACCGCGCTTGCCGTCAACGCGACGCAGACAAGGCGATCGGCTCGGCGCCGACGACAGCGCCAGCGACAGCGAGCGACACTTTGCCGGTGACCGGTGCCTCGCCGAGGCGAACCCGAGCCGCGGGAATCGCCAGGCGAAACATCGATCCCTTGCCGACGACGCTCTCGATGCCGAGCTCGCCGCCATGGCGCTGGATCACGTGCTTGACGATCGCCAGGCCGAGGCCGGTGCCACCCGATTCGCGCGACCGGCTGCTGTCGACCCGATAGAAGCGCTCGGTCAGTCGCGACAGATGCTCGCGAGCGATGCCGCGACCCGTGTCGGCGACCGCGATTTCGCCGGAACCGTTGTCGGTGACGCGCCAGCCGACGTCGATGTGGCCAGCGTCCGGCGTGTACCGAACTGCGTTGTTGACGAGATTGGCGATCGCACTCTGCAGCTCGTTCTCGATGCCCGCGAGCTCCGCGTTGCCAGAATCGGCGAAGGCGATCGTGTGCCGGCCGGCCGACAGCGCGCGCGCCTCGGCCTCGACGTGAGAGAACAGCGTCGCCACCGGAATCCACTTGTCGGCAGCTGGCCGTGGGCTGCCTTCCAGCTGGGCCAGTGTCAGCAGATCGCCGACGAGGTTGGCCATCCGTTCGGCCTGCTGGGTCATCAGTGTGATGACGCGCTTTTGCTCGACCTCCGTCAGTGGCAGGTTGCGCATCGTCTCGAGAAAGCCCGACAGGACGGTGAGCGGTGTTCGGATCTCGTGCGAGACGTTGGCGATAAAATCGCGCCGCATGGCGTCCGACCGCTCGTGCTCGGTCATGTCTTGCGAGAGCACGAGTTTCGAGTCGACGCCATAGCGTCGGATCAGCACCTGCAGCGAGCCGCGACCACGCGGCTCGTGGAAGGTGACCGGCTCGTCGAAGATGCCTTCTTGCAGGTAGTCGACGAAGGCCGGCGAGCGGATCAGGTTGGTGACGCGTTGGCGCCGGTCGCGCTCCGGATCGAGCCCGAAATGAGCGGCGGCGCGCGCGTTGCACCATTCGATCTGATCGCTCCGGTCGAGAAGAAGCACTCCGTTGGGAGAGGCTTCCATCGCCGAGACGAACTGGGCCAGACGCACACGTTCGCCTTCGGCCTCGCGCTCAAGACCACGCAGGCTCCGCTCGACGCGATAGCCAACCTCGCCCCAGAAACCGGCGTCGCGCGGCGCCGCCTCTTCATGCGAGCCGCGCAGCCACCGCATCAGGCGCCAGCCACGCAATGAATCGCGAACCAGCAGGGCGAAAAGGCCGAGCAGGCCGCCCAGCAGCGTACCGATGAGTGCACTTCGCTCACCGCCGACGACCAGGCCGACGAAGCCGCCGGCTGCGGCCGCCAGCATGCCGATCAGGAGTCGCGGCAGCAGCCAGCTCATCGCGACGTCAAAGGACCGCGGCCGGCATCAAGCCGGCACGGCTTGCGGATTGGCGAACCGGTAGCCGGCGCCGCGCACGGTCTCGATCATGTGCTGGCAGCCGACCGGGCTCAGCGATTCGCGCAGCCGCTTGACGTGCACGTCGACCGTGCGCTCTTCGATGAAGACATGATCGCCCCAGACGCGATCCAGTAGCTGGGTGCGGCTGTGTACCCTCTCGGGATGCGTCATCAGGAAATGAAGCAGCTTGAACTCGGTCGCGCCGATCTTCACCTCACGACCCTGGCTGGTGACACGCCGTGTCGCCGGGTTGATGGTCAGCGCGCCGACGTCGACGGCGGCGTCGAGCGCATCGGGCGCGCGCCGCCGCAGCACGGCACGAATGCGCGCCAGCAGCTCGGTGGCCGAGAACGGCTTGGTCAGGTAGTCGTCGGCGCCGGCGTCTAGGCCGGAGACCTTGTCGGCCTCCTCGGCACGCGCCGTCAGCATGATGATCGGCAGCTCGCGGGTGCGCGGCTGGCCGCGCCACGACCGCGCCAACGCGTGACCGCTTTGCCCCGGCAGCATCCAGTCAAGGACGACGAGGCTCGGCAAGACACCGTCCACCGCGACTTGCGCCTGCTCGGCGTCGCCGGCGATCGTCACCTCGAAACCGGCGTGGCGCAGATTGATCGAGATCAGCTCGGCGATCGCCGGTTCGTCTTCGACCACGAGGATTCGGCTCATCTTCACTCCGGCGTGATGGACAGGCTAACGAACGAGCGTCTCGACCATGTCGATCGAATTGTGACGAACGTCCGTCCCCTTGACGATGTAGATGATCTGCTCGGCGATGTTCTTGGCGTGATCGCCGACTCGCTCGATCGCCTTGGCGACGAACACCAGGTCGATGCTCGACGAGATCGTGCGGGCATCTTCCATCATGAAGGTGATGAGCTTGCGCAGCAGGCCTTCGAATTCCTGGTCGATCAGGTCGTCCTTCTTCAGCACCTCAACAGCACGCTCGACATCGAGGCGAGCGAATCCGTCGAGCGCCTTGCGCAACTGCGAGACGGCCAGCTCGGCCTCATAGGCGAGGTCGTTCACGGGCAGGCGAAGCCGGGTCGAGACGCCGGAGTTGACGAGGCGCTGCACCGTTCGCGCAATGCGCGCCGCTTCGTCGCCGACGCGCTCCAGATTCGCGATCGTCTTCGAGATGGCGATGAGCAGGCGCAGGTCGCGCGCCGTCGGCTGGCGCCTGGCAATGATGGTGGAAAGGTCGAGGTCGATCTCGACTTCCGTCTGGTTGACGCGCTCTTCGGTGGCCAGCACCTCGGATGCGATCTCGCTGCTGAAGGTCACGAGTGCATGCACCGCGCGCGCGACTTGCGACTCGACCACCCCGCCCATCTCCAGCACGCGGGTCGAGATGCCGCTCAGCTCGGCATCGAACTGGGTCGATAGATGACGATCGTTCATGGCCTGTTCCTTTATCCGAAGCGTCCGGTGATGTAATCCTCGGTGTCTTTCTTGGTCGGCCGCATGAAGACGTCCTGCGTCCGGCCGAACTCGATCAGATCGCCCAGATACATGTAGGCGGTGTAGTCGGAGCTGCGCGCCGCCTGCTGCATGTTGTGGGTGACGATCACCACCGTGTAGTCGCTCTTCAATTCGTGGATCAATTCCTCGATCCGGCCGGTCGAGATGGGATCGAGCGCCGAGCAAGGCTCATCGAGCAGAAGCACCTCCGGCTTGATGGCAATGCCGCGGGCGATGCACAGGCGCTGCTGCTGGCCGCCCGACAAGCCCGAGCCGCTCTGGCCGAGCTTGTCCTTGACCTCGCCCCAGAGGGCCGCCTTCTTCAGCGCCCACTCGACACGCTCGTCCATCTCGACCCGCGGCAGCGTCTCGAACAGCTTCACCCAGAAGGCGACGTTGTCGTAGATCGACATCGGAAAGGGGGTGGGCTTCTGGAACACCATGCCGATCTTGGCGCGGAGCAGCGAGATGTCTTCCTTCGAGCTCAGGATGTTCTCGCCGTCGAGCAGGATCTCGCCTTCGGCGCGCTGCTCGGGATAGAGCTCGAACATGCGGTTGAAGGTGCGCAACAGCGTCGACTTACCGCAGCCCGACGGGCCGATGAAGGCCGTCACCTTGTTCTCCGGAATGTCGAGATCGATGCTCTTCAGGGCATGAAACTTCCCGTAGAAAAAATTGAGCTTGCGGATCGACAGCTTCGGCTTCTCCACTGCCGTTGCACCGGATGTCTTCTCGACGCGTGTGTCCATCGCGGTTCCTCGTCAAGGCTTCGCGCGCACGAGCACGCGAGCCAGAATGTTGAGCAGGAGCACGCCCAGCGTGATCAGGAAGACACCGGCCCAGGCCAGTCGCTGCCAGTTCTCGTAGGGGCTCATCGCAAATTTGAAGATCGTCACCGGCAAGCTCGCGGTGGGGCCGCCCAGATCGCTGCTCCAGAACTGGTTCGACAGGGCGGTGAAGAGCAGCGGCGCCGTCTCGCCGGCGATTCGGGCCAGCGCCAGCAGTACGCCGGTGATGACGCCGGCGCGCGCCGCCTTCAGAGTGATCGTCATGATCACCCGCCACTTCGGCGTGCCGAGCGCGTACGCCGCCTCGCGCAGCGTGTGCGGAATGAGCATGAGCATGTTCTCGGTCGTGCGGATGACGATCGGAATCACGATCAGCGCCAGGGCCAGCGCCCCGGCCCAGCCGGAGAAGCTCTTCATCTGCGCGACGACGAGGCTGTAGATG
>JBDTIO010000429.1:0-2707 GCA_039936375.1 Caldimonas sp.
TGGGGGCGCTGCGCGTCAAGGTCGGCCACAGCGAGTTCGGCAAGGCCCGGGGCCTCGTGCAGGGCGACTGGGAGCCGCTCTGGGTGATCGACTTCCCGATGTTCGAGTACGACGAGGGCGAGCGGCGCTGGAGCGCCGTGCACCATCCGTTCACGAGCCCCAAGGACGGCCACGAGGACTGGCTCGAGACCGATCCCGGCCGCTGCATCGCCAAGGCCTACGACGTCGTCCTCAACGGCGTCGAGCTCGGCGGCGGCTCGGTGCGGATCCACCGCGAGGACGTGCAGAGCAAGGTGTTTCGGGCGCTCAAGATCGACGCCGAGGAAGCGCGCGCCAAGTTCGGCTTCCTGCTCGACGCGCTGCAGTACGGCGCGCCGCCGCATGGCGGCATCGCCATCGGCCTCGACCGCTTCGTCATGCTGATGACAGGCGCCGAGTCGCTGCGCGACGTGATCGCCTTCCCGAAGACGCAGCGCGCCCAGGACCTGCTCACCAACGCGCCGGGCCCGGTCGACGAGAAGCAGCTGCGCGAGCTGCACATCCGCCTGAGGAACACGCAGGGGCCGGCGAGCTGAAGGCGCCGAAGATCCCGGAATCGGTGCTGGTCGTCATCCATACCGGCGAGCTCGACGTGCTGCTGCTCGAGCGCGCCGACGCGCCGAATTTCTGGCAGAGCGTCACGGGGTCGAAGGACGCCGTGGACGAGCCGCTCGAGACAACCTGTCGCCGCGAGGTGGCCGAAGAAACGGGCATCGATATCGGTGGCCCTCGTGTGCACGCTAATTGCCTGCGCGACTGGGGCATGCGCAATGTCTACGAAATCTATCCGCAATGGCGGCATCGCTATGCTGAGGGCGTGACGCACAACACCGAGCACGTATTCGGCCTGCTCGTGCCGCGCGACATCGAGGTTGGCCTGGCGCCGCGCGAGCATCTCCGCTTCGAGTGGCTCGGCTGGGAGGCTGCCGCCGATCGCTGCTTTTCACCGTCGAATGCCGAGGCCATCCTTCACCTGCCGCGCTTGCACGGCTGACCGATCTTCCATGCGTACGCTCCACACCACGACCGCAACGACGCAATCGAGCAGCGTGCTGCGCGTCGCCACGTACAACATCCACAAGGGCGTGCGCGGGGTCGGGCCGAGGAAACGCCTCGAGATCCACAACCTCGTGCTCGGCATCGAGGCGCTCGACACCGACCTCGTCTTCCTGCAGGAAGTGCGGCGCATGAACCGGGCCGAAGCGCGCCAGTTCCCCGACACCAAGATCGGCTGGCCGAAGATTCCGCAGGCCGACTACCTCGCGCCCGAGGGCTACGAGGTCGCCTATCGCACCAATGCCGTCACACGCGACGGCGAGCACGGCAACGCGCTGCTGTCGCGCTGGCCGCTCGGCGACATCGGCCACCACGATGTCTCCGACCACCGCTTCGAGCAGCGTGGCCTGCTGCATGTACCCGTGATCTGGAACGGCACGACCGTGCACTCGATCGTCGCCCACTTCGGTCTCATCCATTCGAGCCGAGTGCGCCAGGTCGAACGGCTGCGCGGCTTCATCGAAGCCAACGTGCCGAAGAACGAGGCGCTCATCGTCGCCGGCGATTTCAACGACTGGGGCCAGCGCCTCGACTCGCTGATGACGCACTGCGCGCTGCAACGCGCCGGCGTTCCGGGCGACCCGCCCGCGCGCTTCAACACCTTTCCTTCGCGCATCCCGCTGTTCTCGATGGACCGCATCTATGTGCGCGGCTTTCGCTGCGTTTCGACAGCGGTACCACGCGGCACGGCGTGGGCCCGCATGTCGGATCACCTTCCGCTGATCGCCGAGCTCGAGCTTGCCTGAGCCCGACGGCCGCCGCGAACATGCCCGAATCGAAGCGCGCGGTCCAGGCGGCGCGTGCGTTGCAGCCGGGACACCGGATCGAACTGCTGAAAGGCGGCGAGGCGCTCTTCGCGGCGCTGAACGCGGCCATCGACACGGCCCGAGCCGAAGTGCTGCTCGAGACCTACATTTTCGAGTTCGCCGGCGCCGCTCTCGGCGTCGCCGAGGCACTCGAGCGCGCGGCAGCGCGCGGCGTGACGGTCCGCGTCGTCGTCGACGGCTTCGGCAGCGGCGACATCCCGCCCGAATGGCAGGCGCGCTGGAAAACGGCAGGCCTGCACTGGCGCATCTTCAATCCGGCCGGCGGCTGGCGCGTGCTGATGCCCAAGCGTTGGCGCCGGTTGCACCGCAAGCTCGCCGTCGTCGACGGCGCGACCGCCTTCTGCGGCGGCATCAACCTGCTCGACGACTACCTCGACCCGACGCACGGCAAGCTCGACGAGCCGCGCTTCGACTTCGCCGTGCGGGTGACGGGGCCGCTCGTCGACGATGCACACGAGACGATGACGCGCCTCTGGCTGCGCTTGCAGGTGACGCGCGAAGCGCGCCAGCACGACTTCAAGAAAGCGCTCGAGGCGGTGCGCGAGGCGGCGCGCGCCGGCGCCGACATGAGCGACCCGGAGATGAGCGCCGGCGACTTCGGCGGCCGACCTGGCGGCAGCGATGCTGGTCTGCTCGCTGGCCTCGTGTTGCGCGACAACCTGCGCTTTCGCAAGCGCATCGAGCACTTTTATCGCTACGCGATCGCGCAGGCTCAGCGCGAGATCATCATCGCCAACGCCTATTTTGTACCGGGCGTCGCGCTGCAGCGAGCGCTCGCCAAGGCG
>JBDTIO010000430.1:0-4163 GCA_039936375.1 Caldimonas sp.
ACATGCACCGCGTCCAGTTTTTCGGAAGCCTTCAGCATCTCGATCAGCAGCTGATGCGCCGTGCCGCTGCCCGGCGACGCGAAGCTGTAGGCGCCGGGCTTGGCCCGCAACGCGGCCACCAGCGACGCTGCGTCCGTGGCAGGAAAATCCGGCCGCGTCACGAGCAGCAAGGTGACGTCGCCGATCATGGCGATGCCTACCAGATCGCTGATCTTGAAGGTCGTGTTCTGGTAGAGCACCGGCGAGATGCCGAGCGTCGTGCTGGTGGCGACCATGAGGGTGTAGCCGTCGGGCGCCGCCTTGGCCACGATACCGGCCCCGAGCAAGGTGCCGGCGCCGGCCCGGTTGTCGATGATGACCGGCTGGCCGAACGATTTTCCGAGGCGCTCGCCGACCATCCGACCCAGGATGTCGGTCAGGCCACCGGGAGGAAAAGGCACCAGCAGATGGATCGGCTTGTCCGGGTAGTCGGCGGCGAAGCCGGGGAGGCTCATGGCGGCCAGGCCGCCGGCAAGTCCGCGCAGAACTTCTCGGCGCTGGCAGGAGAACGACATGGCAGTGTTCCTGGTCAAGGACGTTCGAACTCGCGGGTCGGCGCCTTGCCGGCGTGCACCGGCTTCACACCGTGGCCGTCGGGTAGCGGTGCGACCCCCGCTTCCGGCGTGTAGGGCCCGCACACGCCGACCACCTTGTCGCCGGCAATCGTCAGCCGGTCCATGGTACGGCGTTGCGGGTAGTAGTCGTGCGGCGCATAGTGCTGCACCGACCGGTTGTCCCACATCAACACCGTGTTCGGCCGCCAATGCACCCGCAACTGGTACTCGGGGATCTTGGCGCGGTCGTACAGGTATTGCAGGATCGCGTTGCCTTCGTCATCTTTCAGTCCGCGCAGCTTCACCGTGAATTGCGGATTGACGTTGAGGACGCGCCGACCGCTGATCGGGTGGATGCGTACCACCGGATGCCACGGATTGGGAAACTCCTGCTCGATCTCGCGCAGCTTGGCCTGGTGGCGTTCGGAGCTCGTGAACAGCGGCCGCCAGGGCTTGAAGTCGTGCAGCGCCTCGAGGCCGTGGATGTATTGCTTCATCCGCTCCGACAAACCCGTGTACGCGGCCGTCATGCTCGAGAACAAGGTGTCGCCACCGTAGGCCGGCACCACTCTCGAACGCAATATCGTCGCCGCCGGCGGAGCCTCGCGAAACGTTTCGTCGGCATGCCATTGATCGGTGAGGGCGGGCGGATTGTCGGCCGAGTAGTCAAGCACGATGACCTCGCGCTTGTCGTCGAGATTCGGCGAGAACGGGTGAATCGAAAGCGGGCCGAACCGCTGCGCGAACGCCATCTGCTGCTCGAGAGTGATGTCCTGGTCGCGAAAGACGATGACTTCGTGGCGAACGAAAGCGGCCTGGATCGTCTGAAACTGCGCTTCGCTCAGGGCGCGCGTCAGATCGACGCCACGTATCTCGGCGCCGATGTTGCCGCCGATGCGAACCACCTCGATGCCCGTCGTGGCGGCGGGCTCGGTCTTCTCTTGAACTGCTGACATGCCATGGGCTCCTCGAACGACGCTCGCTTAGCCGAGATCTTCTGGGTGGATGCCGGCCACCCGCAACATGGCGTCGAAGACGGGCTGATAGGGGCGGCTGTGACCTGCCTGCATCGGCTTTCTTTGCGCCGGAATCGCGCGCAGCACGGATTCCGGGATCACATGATTGACGCCGGGAACGGAGGCGGCCGCTATTTGCACCTCGCAGGCACGCTGCAGCGACCAGCTTTCCATGAAGGCTTCCGGCACGCTGGGTCCGACCACGAGCAGGCCGTGGTTGCGCAGGATCATCGCGTCGGCCTTTCCGAGGCTCGCGACCAGGCGCTTCTGCTCGTCGAGATCGGTCGTGACGCCCTCGAAGTCGTGGTACGCGACACGGCCCCAGAACTGCGCCGAATAGAAGTTGTCGTAGGTCAGCCCCTGGGCCTTGCAGGCGATCGCGATGCCGGCGGTGGTGTGGGTGTGGATGATGCAGTGCGCGTCGGGCCGATGCTCGTGGATCGCCGCATGAATCACGAACCCGGCCGGGTTGATCTGACACGCCGACGGGCCGCTCACCTCGCCGCGGAGATTGACCTTCACCAGGTTGCGGGCCGTCACCTCGCTGTAGTGAAGGCCGAAGGGATTGATCAGGAAGCGGGGCTCGTCACCGGGCACGCGCAGCGTGATGTGGTTGAAGATCATCTCGGTCCAGCCGAGATGAGCAAAGAGGCGATAGCAGGCGGCCAACTCGAGGCGCAACGCCCATTCCTCGACGGTGATGTCTGCCGGCCTGCCGAGTCCGGGCAGTTGGCGATTCGGTGCGTTCATCAGATCCCTTTCGTTTCAAACTTGGCGAGGCGAGCACGCAGCTCCTTTTCGGCATTGAACCTGGCCGTGCAGTCCCGGCCCATGGCCGTCGACCCGATCACGACGCCAGAGGCGTCGCGCACGAGGCCAAAGCTGAGGTCGACGTAAAAGGTGTGGCCTGCCTTATGGGTTGCCTTGGTGGTGCGTACCGCGCCGGCGCCCGTGGTCTTCCCCGATTCGATGGCGCGGTGAAACCCGGCCCAGTGAGCCTGCCGAAAGCGTTCCGGAACGATGATATCTAGGCTACGACCTACCACTTCGATGGCGGAAAATCCGAACAGAGTTTCTGCCGCTCGATTCCAGATGCGAATGACGCCCTCCCGATCGGCAAAGATCACCGCATCGGCGATTTGTTCGACGACGGCCAGACAGAGCAGGGGCTCGGCGAACCCCGCTTCGGTGCAAGGAGTGGCTGTCATCGCAGCATTTTCGCCGATCTGACACTGCAACCGCCGCCGCGTCGCGGCGCACAGCGCCTGCGCCGCCGGCACGCCGGCGAGTCACATCGGCTTTCGCGTCGCCCGTTAGTCGAGCACGATCTCGCCGTCGAAGGTCACGCTCTTGTTCAGCGCTGGCAGATTGAGCGTCATCGTTGCGTGCAGCGGTGTGCCGACGGCAAGCTTGCCATCGGCGAGCGCCTTTGCCACGGCCTGCTCGATCTCGCGCTGCGAACTGACACCCACCACCTTGAGAAACTTGCGAATGCTGATGTTGAAGGCTTCCTCGTTCATGGTCTTGTTCTCCTGCGGCTGACCGGACACGCATCGATTCTCGTCGCATGGCGCCGCCACGCCGACGGCGGGGTCGCCGTGGTGAGCGACGCGTCGCAGCAGGCTGCCGCTTTCTCTGGCCGCAGAGTTGACCGGCAAGGAACCATCCGACAGGCATGAGCAGCGAAAACCGTTAGCCTATCGAGCTGTGTTGCCGTGGTGACCCCGCGAAGGCACTGATTTCGCGAGGGGTTTCACCCTCCGGAATCGTTCAGCGACTGGCGCCCCGACACGATCGGGCGCAGAGGAGAAACGAATGAGCCCGCACGAGCCGCTGCGCCTGCATGTCCCCGAGCCGACCGGCCGGCCAGGCTGCAAGACTGACTTCTCCTACCTTCACTTGACGGCCGCCGGCGCAGTGCGCCGACCGCCGATCGACGTCGCGCCGGTCGACACGAGCGACCTCGCGTACACGTTGGTGCGGGTACTCGACGACGAGGGCCGGGCCGTCGGCCCGTGGGCACCGCAGGCCGACGCAGCGCTCCTCGTGCGCGGCCTGCGCGCGATGCTGAAGACACGCACCTTCGATACCCGCATGCAGATCGCGCAGCGGCAGAAGAAGATCTCGTTCTACATGCAGTGCCTGGGCGAAGAAGCCATCGCTACCGCGCACGCGTTGGCGCTCGCCGACGGCGACATGTGCTTTCCGACGTACCGCCAGCAGGGCCTGCTGCTCGCCCGCGACGATGTGTCGATGGTCGACATGATGTGCCAGCTGATGTCGAACGAGCGCGACCCGCTGAAGGCGCGCCAGCTGCCGGTGATGTATTCGATGAAGCGCGCCGGCTTTTTCTCGATCAGCGGCAACCTCGCGACCCAGTTCATCCAGGCCGTGGGCTGGGCAATGGCGTCGGCGATCAAGGGCGACACCAGGATCGCGTCGGCCTGGATCGGCGACGGCGCCACCGCCGAGGCCGACTTCCACACCGCGCTCACCTTCGCCCACGTATACCGCGCGCCGGTCATCCTCAATGTCGTCAACAACCAGTGGGCGA
>JBDTIO010000431.1:0-4627 GCA_039936375.1 Caldimonas sp.
GCGCGCGAGCGTGCCGTCGCCGAGCATCTCGCGCGTGATGTTGTCGATCCAGAGGCTCTGCCCGAGATCGTGCAGCGCTTGCGTGTTGGCGTTCTTCATGATTTCACCTGTGATGTGGCGGCGAGCCAGGGCGCGAGATCGAGCCCGAGCAGATCGCCGATGCGTTCGACGCTGACGTCGGCGGCGGGATAGCGGGCGACGTTCGCGGGGTCGTGCGCGTAGTGGCCCTGGTTCGGAAAGACGGTGACGAGGCGCTCGCCCCAGGCCTCTTTCATCGCTGCCAGGACGCGCTGCTTGTCGTCGACCATCACGTAGCGTCTGGCCGGGTAGCGATCAGCAATCGCGTCGAGCATCTTTTCCTTGTGAATGTAGATGAGTACGCGGCCCTGCACGGCCTTCCACAAGCCTGAGCGCTGCACCTTGCGCGGCTGGAAGACGACGTCGCCATCCGAGAGAATCACCGTGGGGCCGAGCTTGTCGAGCATGGCGATGACTTCGAGCGCGTGCGGGTAGAGGCGATCGGCGAACGGGTAGTCGATCAGGAAGCTCGACATCGAGAGCAGGCGCTGCCCGCCGCCGTCGGTCTTTTCCACGTCGACGCGGTAGCGCTGCAGCGCGCCGAGGTAGTCGGCATAGCCGAGCTCGTGGCGCAGCTGCTCGAAGATCGCCCAGAAGCGGTCCGAGCTCGCGGCGCCAAACTCGTCGGCGAGGTGCACCCGCATGTCGGCAATGATGTGGTCGTTGTCGAGCAACGTGTTGTCGACGTCGAGCAGGAAGACGACGTCGGCTGTCATGGCGGGTCGCCGTTCATCAGGGGCAGGGCGAGGGCGCCGGCTCCGGCATGGGGTTGTGCCATCCGCCATCGCCGGCAGTCAGCGCATCGGCGGCGGCCGGCCCCCAGGTGCCCGGCGCATAGGGCAGGCTCTGGGGGTGGTCGACGAGCACGTGATCGACGACGGCCCACGCGGCTTCGACCGCATCCTGCCCGGTGAACAGCGACCCGTCGCCGACCATCGCGTTGCCGAGCAGGCGCTCGTAGGTCGTCTCGCCGCCCTGAACGTCCTCGCACAGGTAGAGCTCGCGCTGGTCGCCGACGAAGCCCTTGCCCGGCCGCTTGATGCGGGCCGCCAGCGCCACCGCAGAGGTCGGTTGCAGCTTGAAGCGTACGTAGTTGGCGCGACCGTCGGCCGGTGTGGCGTCGTCGAACAGCTTCTGCGGCGGCGGGTGCAGCTGCACCAACACTTCGGCGGCGGTCGTCGGCAGCAGCTTGCCCGAGCGGAGGTACCAGGGCACGCCCGACCAGCGCCACGAATCGATGAACAGGCGCACCGCGCAGAAGGTTTCGACGTCGGAGTCGGGCGCGACATCGCTCTCTTTTCGATAACCGTCGTACTGGCCGCGCACCATGTCGTCGGGCGCAAGAGGTCGCATCGCGTGGAAGACGCCTGCCTTCTCGCTCTGCACCGCGGCGAAGCCCTGGTAAGCGGGCGGCTCCATCGCCAGCAGGGCGACGATCTGGAACACGTGGTTTTCGATCACGTCGCGCAGCGCGCCCGCGCTCTCGTAGAAGCTGCCGCGCTGGCCGATGCCGAAGTTCTCGGCCAGCGTGACCTGCACGCTGGCGACGTAGTGGCGGTTCCAGATCGGCTCAAGAAAGGAATTGGCGAAACGGAAATAGAGGAGGTTCATGATCGCCTCCTTGCCGAGGTAGTGGTCGATCCGGAAGATCGACGACTCCGCAAACACGGCGTGGGCGACGGCATTGAGCTCGATCGCCGAAGCGAGGTCGCGGCCGAACGGCTTTTCGACGATGACGCGCGCATCCTTCGCCAAGCCGGCGGCGCCGAGGCTCTTGATCACGGTCCCGAACAGCGACGGCGGGATGGCGAGATAGTGGGCCGGCCGCTGGGCCGAGCCGAGCGCGGTCTTCAACGCTTCGAAGGTGGTAGGGTTCTTGTAGTCGCCGCTGACGTATTTCAGCAGCGACAGCAGCCGGTCGAAGGCGGTCGGGTCGTCGATTTTCCTCTCGCGGCCGACGCTGTCGCGCACGCGCTGCTGCATCTGCTCGGTGGTCAGGCTCGACGAGGCGACGCCGATCACCGGCACCGTCAGCGTTCCTTTCTTCACCATCTGGTAAAGGGCCGGGAAGATCTGCTTGTTGGCCAGGTCGCCGGTGAAGCCGAAGACGACGAGCGCATCGGAGTGCGCCGCGCCGGCGCCGCGTTCCGCCGTGGCAGGAGCTGCGCTCACTGGCCAGCCTCCGCGGGCTTTTCGACGTGGCCGCCGAACTCGTGGCGCATCGCCGAGAGCACCTGGTTGGCGAAGCCGGCTTCGCCGCGCGACGCGAAGCGCTCGTAAAGCGCGGCGCTTAGCACGTGCGTCGGAACCGCTTCGTCGATGGCAGCCTCGATGGTCCAGCGGCCTTCGCCGGAATCGGAGACGCGGCCGCCGTAAGCGGCGAGCTGCGGGTCTTGCGTGAGCGCGTTGGCGGTGAGGTCGAGCAGCCACGAGCCGATGACGCTGCCGCGCCGCCAGACCTCGGCAATGTCGGGCAGGTTCATCTCGTACTGGTAGTACTCGGGGTGGCGTAGCGGCGTCGTCTCGGCGTCGCTCGCGTGCTCGCGCTTGCCGACGTCGGCGTTCTTCAGGATGTTGAGACCCTCGGCATACGCCGCCATCACGCCGTACTCGATGCCGTTGTGCACCATCTTCACGAAGTGGCCGGCGCCGTGCGGGCCGCAATGCAGGAAGCCTTGTTCGGCGTTGGCGACCGCGCCTCTGCGGCCGCGCGTGCGTGGTGCCGAGCCGACTCCGGGCGCGAGCGCCGCGAAGATCGGCTTCAGCTGCTCGACCACCTCGGGCTCGCCGCCGATCATCAGGCAGTAGCCGCGATCCTGGCCAGCAACGCCGCCGCTGGTGCCGACGTCGACGTAGTGATGGCCAGACGCCGTCAGCGCCTTGGCGCGGCGAATGTCGTCGCGATAGTAGGAGTTGCCGCCGTCGATGACGATGTCGCCCGGGTCGAGATGGGCGACCAGCTGCTCGAGCTCGACGTCGACCACGGCGGCCGGCACCATCAGCCAGATGGCGCGCGGCTTCGTCATCTTCGCCGCCATTTCGGCCAGCGTGGCGGCGCCGATCGCGCCATCCTTCGTCAACGCGTCAACCGCGGCCGCCTGCATGTCGAAGACGACGCATTGATGGCCGTTCTTCATGAGCCGGCGCACCATGCTTGCGCCCATACGCCCCAAGCCGATCATTCCGAGTTGCATTTGTACTTCTCCTGTCGCTGTGTGGGGTCAGGGCGCGAGCGGCCCGCGCGCTCGCCATGCGTCGACGACGACGGCGTGCGTCTTGCCATCATCGATCAAATCGATGACGCCGTCGCTCACGACGCCACCGTCGAGCGTGACCCGCGCCGAGCCGGCTGCGGGCGCGGCGCGAACGGCGATCTCGTAGGTCGATTCGCCGAAGCGATAGCGCATCTCGAAGCCTTGCCAATCTCGAGGTAGGAGGGGGCGCACGCGCAGTTGGTTCCCGCGCCGCTCGAGCCCGAGCAACGACTCGACGAGCAGCTGGTACATCCAGCCGGCCGAGCCGGTGTACCAGGTCCAACCGCCGCGGCCGGCGTGCGGCGCGAACGCGTAGACGTCGCCGGCGATGACGTACGGCTCGACCTTGTAGGTCGCGATCGCTTGCGCGTCGGCACCATGGTGCATCGGCGCGAGCAAACCGAACAGCTGCCAAGCGCGATCGGCATCGCCAAGCGTCGCGAAGGCCAGCGTCGCCCAGACCGCGGCATGGGTGTACTGGCCGCCGTTCTCGCGCACGCCTGGCACGTAGCCCTGGATATAGCCCGGCGATGGTGTCGACGTGTCGAACGGGGGATCGAGCAACTGGACGAGGCGCGTGTCGTCATGCACGAGATGGTCGTGCACGGCGTCCATCGCGCGCTGGGCGCGCTCTGGCGCCGCCGCACCCGATAGCACCGACCAGCTCTGGGCGATCGAGTCGATGCGGCATTCGGCGTTGCTCGCCGAGCCGAGCGGCGTGCCGCCGTCGAAATAGGCGCGCCGGTACCAGGCGCCGTCCCAACTCGTCGCCTCGACGCGTTCGGCCAGCTGCTTCGCCTCGCTGTCACAGAGCTCGGCGAACGAAGCGTCGCCACGCTGGCGCGCGATCGGTGCGAATCGCTTCAGCACCGCGATGAGGAAGAAGGCGAGCCAGACGCTCTCGCCCTTGCCACCGGCACCGACCAGGTTCATGCCGTCGTTCCAGTCGCCCGCGCCCATCAGCGGCAGGCCATGCGCGCCGTAGCGCAGGCCGTGCCGGATCGCCAGGACGCAGTGCTCGTAAAGGGTCGCGCTCTGTTGCGACACCTTCGGCAATTCGTAGTCGGACTGCTCGCCGTCCTTGAGCAGGCGGCTCTCGAGAAAGGGACGAGCCTCGTCGAGCACGCCGTCGTCGCCGCTGGTCTCGACGTAGCGGCAGGTCACCAGGGGCAGCCAGAGATAGTCGTCGGAGCAGCGGGTGCGAATGCCCTTTCCCGAAGGCGGATGCCACCAGTGCTGCACGTCGCCCTCCACGAACTGGCGCGACGCCGAGCGCAGCAGATGCTCGCGGACGA